>CALBLZ010000116.1 GCA_937895715.1 uncultured Candidatus Berkelbacteria bacterium | reverse complement strand
GGCCCAAAACGAGGAGCTCAACGCCAAGTTGTGGGAGTGGGCCGAAGATGCAACTGGAGTTCAGTTTCCGTAGGAGGAGAAGAATTGATTTGATGAGGATGTCCGAGACGGAACAAGAACCTTGTTTTGCGCAAGCGCCGTAACCCACCACGAAAAGGTGCTAACGCCATGCGTCTTTCTCAATAATTGAGCTGAGAAAAATATAGTTTTCTGACTCGAGATTATGCAAAGGTCAATTTTCTATTCTGGCGAACGCAAGATGTAGAGCAGCCAGGCAAATGAAATAATAAACATAGTTCTCTGCCAGACCCCTGCGTAATCACTAACACTAAAAATAAGCATAGATAGCGCCGCCGCCGTAATCCCCACTCCAAGAGCAATCCTTTTTTGGTGAGTATCGCGAGTGGCGATCGCATAGACAACTGTAAACAATGTAAATGCCATTCCGGTAGAGCTTGCAAACAGAGAGTGTAATCTGTCACTGATTGCACTATACGAAATAGCGGGATTGAGTGGTGCGTGGCTGAATGTTCCAGTGAGCGCGAGGGAAAGCCCAAATATGCCTAAAAGTATGGCAAGGAAGGGTTTCTTTCTAAAGGATTGTGCATTGAACATGGTAGAGAACCCGAGGAACAAAAACACAAAATTCATCATCCAAGCATTAGGGGTCTGCTGGGCACCTAGCTGGCTTGTAGTATTTTTTAGGATAGAGTATCCCTCTGCGCTAAAGAGGGGAAGTAGAAGAATAACCGGTAGCATTATTAGGTAAGCAGCAAGAAGATAGAAGTACGGTTTCTCTGTACGTGCACGTTTATACATCATATGGTTAGTGTAACAGATTGATTAATCGTTCAATTCGTTGAGACCATTGTGTTCTGTTGACCACGGAATGCCGTGGTCAACAGCTCTTGGCAGGGGTGGGTCTGGATCAATCTTTCTATACATACAGCAAGAGCGCCAGCAGTGTGCTGACGCTCAAGACGTTTATAGAAACCAGCTGACTACAGCCACCGAACCCCATGAAAGAAAGTTCGAGTACTCTGCAAGGGCTAGGCCCTTCTGGTCTCTGTTCCAGGTAATCGGATTGCCAAGCATGGTGATGCGGACGGCAATTGTGATTAAACCGGCTAGGATTGCGAGGTTTGACGGTGCGCTTCCCGGCGTCTGGACGATAACCCATGCCAGCCACCATTGTGGGATGGCTTTCAGTGAGAGTGCAAACATGCCTCGACTTACAGAGTCGGTTAAGGCAAGCCTCTTGCCCAGTGCTATGCTCACTGAAATGGCAAAAGCGCAGGTGAAGATCGATAGGTTGATCCAGTCGTTGGTTGCCCATATTTCAGCACGGACAAGGGCCTTCATAATCACGGAGTATCCGAGATTTATGCATGCCACAACGAGCCAAAGTCGATATGCCCAGCGGCGCTCAAGAGCGCTTGAGGACGGGGTGTTTTTGCATTCGTGACTTGCGATCATGAGGGCAAAAAGCACAAAGAGGAAAAAGCTGAGATACCAACTTACCGACTGCTTGGCCGGAAGGTTGGTAATCTGCCACACCTGGCCGACTCCGAAGAGCACGGTGCAGATGTCCGAAAGCCATACTAGCCAAGTTCGTTTCACATATATCTCCAAGGTTCGAAGTGGCGAAATTGTACCACAAAAATCCCAGATTGTCAATCTGTTAACAGGTTTAAGAGGGAATTATTTGTATCGCTATATTGGTTTGATGTGGAACCTAGCGATGAGGGCAGGGGGTACATACATCGCGTCAAGTCAGTTTCTACTTCGTTCAAACTGATTTTGACGCTCGTGACAGCCGTGCGAATGCACGGCAGTAGGAATCTCACCAAGGTTCTCAACCTGTCTGTCAGCCAAAGAAATAGGATCACCTTGCGGCGATCCTATTTCTTTGGCAGGGGTACTAGGAATCGAACCTAGAACAAGGGTTTTGGAGACCCGTGTGATACCACTTCACCATACCCCTACAACGTTTCGAAGTATACCAAATCATTCTCAAGGTTTCCAGATCAGCGGTCGAGCTTGCTGGATGGGGCGTTCGGATAGAGGAACAGGGTCACGCCGCACTGCGGGTAACCCTGTTGGGACGGTGGTCAGACTGGCTCCGGAACTGCCTCCAGCAACGTTTGGATTTGGTTGCGGATTGCTTGCGGGTTCTTGCCCTCAAGCACGTGGTTGGATCCGTTGTTCAGCGTTACCTCAGCGCGTACGCCTCGGTAGTACTGGTTGTCCACCAGGCCGGTGTGCCATATTCTGCCCTGAGGATCTGGCTTGGGGATGCCCCCGTGTGACTCGTAGTGCGCGATGCCCGCATCGTTCAGCTGACTTGCGTACTGGATGCTGCGAACTCCCTCTATGCTTTTCATACCAGAGACCGTTATATCAAATTTGCAGAATATGGGCAAGGAGTATGCCATAGCAGTAGCGTAACTTCTTTCTTGAGATACATATGGGAACGACTCCGTGCAATCCTCAAGTAGGGGCGCACAATCACAAGAACCACCCGGAAGCTCCAGGTGGTTCTTGTTCGTTAGAATAGGAAGTAGTAGGGACTACTTAACCTCTTTGAACCAAACGTACTTTTTGGCGTCAGGAGCAAAACGCTTGATGCGTAGTTTTTCCTTGTTGTTCACCTTGTTGCGCTCGGTCTGAAAACGGTGCGTTGACTCTTTCTTGTCCTCGGCGACCATCCAAACCCAAGAGCGATTGCCTTTCTTGGCCATAATCGGAGTGTGGGTAAATAAAGTGTGAATTTTGGTGGGCAGACTAGGATTCGAACCTAGGTAGGCGTATGCCAAGAGATTTACAGTCTCCCCTCGTTGACCGCTTGAGTATCTGCCCGTGTGTGATCTTGGTTAGAACACAGCGCCTCGTTAGTCCTGCGGACACTCGGCGAGTGGATTTCATGGTTCTAACCAAGCCACACACGGGCAAGGGGAGAACCAAGCTAACCATCAAATTTTTATGGAGCCCCCTGTCGGGCTTGAACCGACGACCTACTGTTTACAAAACAGTTGCTCTACCACTGAGCTAAGGAGGCGTAGCACTGCTTGTGAAATTCTCTGGAGCCCTTGACCGGGATTGAACCGGTGACCTCTTCCTTACCATGGAAACGCTCTACCAACTGAGCTACAAGGGCTTGAGTGAGCATCGTGGCGGAAAGCTTGCTTTCCGAGATAATGCGAGCGAGAGCCTGCGCGTCACTACGTGACGCAAGGGCTTGTAATGCTACATTTCCGAATACACAACAGATATGCAACGTTCAATTGCAGCAGAAATACTATACATAAAATCTCAGGTATGGGCAAGTTGCAGACATCTGTTCGTAGAAACCAGTCTGTCCCGGGGTGATCGTAATGCGTGGAGTCTTGCAGCTGAGTTCGCTCGTCACGTATACTAAGTGTTGTAACCATATCAAAGGAGGATTGTGCCAAGCTACGCGGACCCTACAATCGTTCAGCTAGACGATAAACCACGCATTGCGCCTGCCGCGCACATAATGCTGGCAGCAGGTGTGCTTTCCATTCTTGGTGCTGCGTCATTCTTTGTAATGACAGTTATTACGCAGAATAAAACAAAAGAAGTTCAAGATAAAATCACTGCCACGCAGACCAAGTTGGCTGCTCTTAAGCCTACTGCCGACGAGCTTGTGCAGTTCGACCGTCGTGCAAATAACCTCCGCTTACTCTTCGATACCCAAAAAGAATGGCACTTTGTGTTCAACCATATTGAGAACAGCCTGTATAAGAACATGACGATTAACCGCCTGTCTGTCGACGACAAGGCTAAATTTACACTCGGTGGCACAACTTCCAGCTACGTCGATTACGCAAAGATCTACCAGAGTTTTACTGATCCAATCGGTCAGGGCTTCTTCGCTTCGGTAAAGCCAGCCAGCGTTACCCGCGCTACAAACCCAGACGGCTCAGTTAAGAATGTGCAGTTTACCTTCGATCTCATGTTGCAGCCTGCAACTCTCAACGCCAAAAAGAACTACGTACCACCCGCCAAACCATAATCATGGCCGCAGCAGCTTCTAACCCTACCCAACAGACGACGCTCATTGGAGTTTTGTTTGTTTTTCTTGGTTTTACCTTGGTGTACTACATGCTCTCGCCAAACCTTATTGCTGCCCGCACAGAGTACGAAACGCAAACAGCAAAGCTCCGGGGTTTTGAGCAAGACGTTACAACACTCACTGCAGCGCGTGCACAGCTTGAAGGCGCAAAGTCAGATTTAGTAGCGGCCGGCGTAGATCTGAACAAGGCAGATGTAGTTGTGCCAAAAACTGAGAGCATACCAGACCTTTACCTGCAGCTCGAAGATCTCGTAGCTCGTACCAAATTCTACGTTTCTGATGCCACCTACCTTATTGGTGTTCCTTCTTCAACCCAAACCGAGACCGGACTCAATGAAGTAGTGGTTCCGGTAACATTTAACTTTGTGGCAAGTTACGCCGGAATTAAGGCGCTGATTCAAGAAATGCAGCTCAATACCCGCCCGCTCAGCATCACACAAATTAGCATGAACGAAATCGGTGCTCCAAAGTCAACCACGCCTGCTGCGCCAGGTGCTGTACAGGAAAAATCCTATCCAGATGGTAGCTTTACCGTCTCACTCAGTGCCTACGTTCGGGCTGAATCACTTTCAGCAGCCTATGGTGGAGAACCAAAGTAACTACCATGTCTAAACCAATCTCAGCCCAAACAATTTGGTCAGTGTTCGCCGGTCTAGCTGCTGTGGTGGTGGCAGGTGGTATGGTGTACATGCTCCTTGTCGTTTCTGCAGTGCAGCCGATTGATCCAAAGCCGCAGCAGTTTGCGATAAACGCCATTACCGAGCTCACCCGAGATAAAGATAAAACCGGCTCCGAGAAGTATCTTTCAAATGTTTTCGTAAAGACCAACAAGACCCGCCTCCTCCCGGCTCCGTACCAGGGCGGCACCTCGGTTCCGTACAACCGTGACGTTGAGTTTGGTAAAACTGATTTGAGTTCAGACAATTAATTTATACGCATGGCAGAGGTTGGTTCCAAGCAGACGCTGCCAGCCGTTGTATTGCGGCAGCGCGATATCGACGCTGATGTCCTCCGTGTTATTCCGCTCAAAGTTTCGGAGCGGTTTAATATAATTGCCTTTCAGGAAACCGAAGACGAGCTAAAGCTTGCGATTGTTCACCCCGAACAGCTGAAGCAGGGTTTTTATGTGGCACTAGAGCAGATTGGAAAGCGCATAGGGAAGAAAGTTGTCATCTTTAAAACAGATGCTGCAGGGTTCCGAAAGATGCTTGACACCTACAAGCGGTTAGAAAAGGAGCCAAAAAAGCTTTCAATTCATAATGCAAGCCAGGTAATGACTGCAGAAGGCTGGCCGACTGCGCCAAAGCCGCCGCTCTTCGAGCTTGGTACACTCGTTGCCTACAACTACCTGCGACGAATTCCACTCGATGTTGCGCGGGCAAAGCGTGTAATGAGTGTGGATTACATAAAGCCTAATAGGTACTGGTTTGTTACCGATGGCAGCAAGAATGATGAAGCAAAAAAGCTCATCGATTTCATCGTAAGCGATAGTGGGATTATTGCTCACGTAATGTTGATTACGCCGAAGCAGTTCGATGAGTTGGTGAACTACTACGAAATGTTGGGTCGTCACGAGGAGCCCGAAGATCCAATTATTGTTGCTAACCCGCTTGATAAATCATCCCAGCAAATTGCTAACGATAATACAGAGAACGTAGTGGTGCCGGATATTCAGGCAGAGATTATGTCGAGTGAAGAAGAGAAGACGGGCATAGCGGGACTCTTTCAAAAAGTTGCCCAAAACTTTTCTGCAAACAAAACAGAGAAGCCAAAGAACGAGCGCGCTGAAATTGCAGCCGAGCTTTCCAAGAAT
>CALBLZ010000115.1 GCA_937895715.1 uncultured Candidatus Berkelbacteria bacterium | reverse complement strand
CAAAATTCGATGCATCGTACTTAGTGCAGACAGAGATCGAGTATCCGATTCAGATTAACGGGAAAGTGCGAGCGAGAGTGATTCTGCCCGCAACCCTAGAGAAAATAGAAGAAATTGAAGCAGCCGTGCGTGAAGCTGAGCAGGTTAAGCAGGTATTGGGTGTGCGAATTGTACGCAAGGTGATTGTGGTGCCTGGCAAGTTAGTTTCCTTTGTTGTCGCCGAAGACTAGTTCAGGCTTGCTCACCCTTCAGTAATCTGATATAGTTTCTAGGTATTAAGTTTTCATACACTCATGGCAACACCCAAAAAGCGCCTCAGTCCCGTCCGTTCCGGCAATCGTCGCCGTCAGATCGGCATCACTCTTCCTGCAACTGCAACTTGTTCCAACTGTGGAGCAACTGTTGTCCGTCACCAGGCATGCAAGGCTTGCGGTTTTTACCGTGGTCGTGCTGCAGTAGCGAAGGCAACTCCAACCCTTCCAAGTAAGTAACTTGGCGCACTGTGGCCCAAAATCGCCACCTCTCCCGTACAATCTGCATGCAGTCACTCTACGAATGGGAATTTCGTGGTGATCTTGATTTGCACGAGCTCACAGAGCGAAATATCAACGAATTCAAAAAAGACGTTGACGAAACGTATACCTGGAAAGTAGTGCTTGGTGCTGCTGAGAACTGGGAAGCAATAAATGCCGAAATCCTCGCCGCAGCTCCAGAGTGGCCACTCGATCAAGTTGCTAAAGTCGATAAGAATGTTATCCGCGTAGCTCTGTACGAGATGCTCTACGACCCCGAGGAAGATGTCCCGCCTCGTGTAAGTATTAACGAAGCCATCGAAATTGGTAAAACGTTTGGCAGCGAAAGCTCCCCTAAGTTTATCAACGGTGTACTAGGCTTCATTTACCGTAAGTACGAAGAGCGTCTTGCACCGCGCGATGCTCGTTAATTATGTCTGATCCAGCTCTGTTTTCTGCCCTCGAAGAACGCCTTGGCGTTCATTTTACTGATCGTGATCTGCTCCAGCAGGTGTTTATTCACCGTTCATACCTAAATGAACACAAAAACTTCCCACTCGACCACAACGAGCGTCTGGAGTTTTTAGGTGATGCCGTACTCGAGCTGGTTGTTACGGACTACCTGTATCGCAACTTCCCAAATCCGGAGGGAGAACTTACTATCTGGAGGAGCAGCTTGGTGAAGGGTGATACGCTTGCTGAAGTAGCCAGAGATCTTGCTTTTCCAGACTACCTACAGGTTTCTCGCGGTGAAGAAAAAAGTGGCGGCAAGGAGAAGGGTTACCTTCTGGCAAATGCGCTTGAGGCACTTATCGGTGCTACGTACTTGGATCAAGGTTATGATTCAGCCAAGCATGTGATCGAGGGTTTTATTCTCAGTCGCCTTCCGGCTATTCTCGAGCAAAAGCTTTATATTGATCCCAAAAGTCGCCTACAAGAGTTAACACAAGAGAAGTTTGGCTTTACTCCACAGTATTCTGTTGTTGATCAGGTTGGGCCGGATCATGCGAAAGAATTCACGGTAACTGTATCTATTCAAGATCGTGAGATTGGTCGCGGTGTGGGTGCAAGCAAGCAGAGTGCGCAGGTTGCAGCCGCCGCAGAGGCGTTGCGTGCCCTGCAGCCAGAGGCATAACCTACTCGAATCGTAGGGAGCTGAACCCCCAATCTAATAGTTTACGGGTCTCTACGGCGGAGGCCTCTTTTGTTTCATCGTAGGTAGACAGGACCACAGCAACAAGCGTTACTCCATTACGCGTTGCACTACCAACTAAGCAGTGACCTGCATCTGGTGTGAACCCGGTTTTACCCGTAGATGCCCCTTCGTAAAAGTAGTCAGCCACAAGTCGGTTTGAGTTGCGTAAATCGTGCGCGATTGTACCCGCTATATTGCGTGAGACTCGGGTTGGGGTTGATGTGATTGTGCGCAGTAGCTCAAAAGTTGAGGTTACAGCGGTGAGTTTGGCTAAGTCGAGTGCGCTGCTACGCCCCGTGTCGTCGAGACCGGCGGGGTCTTTATACTGAGTTGATAACATATGCAGACTTGCTGCGCGGGTGTTCATTTCTTCTACAAAGCGTGAGGTTTTTTGCTCAGACGATGCCGCAGGATCGCGGAGCAGTTTGCCGCCAATATGTTCGGACAAGGCGAGGGCGGCATCGTTTCCAGATACAAGGGCTATGCCGTAGAGTAGTTCACGAACTGTAATTATCTCTCCTTGTAGCAGCTCCATAGTAGAGCCAATCTGACGCGCCGCTTCGGGGCTAATCGTGACCGGGGCGTCGAGGTTCGGTTCGTTCTCAATAGTTACAAGCGCAGTCATAAGTTTTGTGGTACTGGCGATCGGTACTGCGATATCACTGTCCTGTTCGGTAAGTACCTTTCCACTCTGAACGTGGTAGAGAGCGTAGCGGCGGGCGTTTATGAACGGCTCAGGCGCAGTTACAACTGGGTAGGGCTGGAGCTCTGTTCGTTGGGCACTGGCGCTCGTGCTACTGCCAAGTACTGCTGCTACCTGCACATCGGGCTTACTCGCCACTGCAAGTTCAGTTGCCCAGAATAAGAACCCCCCAGCGGTCACAAGGGTTGTGGTAATAAGTAGTGAGAATATCTGACGTCGGGTCATGGCTTTAATAGTAGGGCGACTTCTGCTGCGCTTAATACTCGGTACTGGCCCGGTGCAAGTTTGG
>CALBLZ010000114.1 GCA_937895715.1 uncultured Candidatus Berkelbacteria bacterium | reverse complement strand
CAATGCGGGTGGAAAATCTCAGGAACGTTTTAGGGCGTGACGAAAGCGTATATACAACGAGCTTTACAACGCGCGGGCTGCCCGAGGTGGAAACTATTTCGATAGAAGACAGTCAAAAGGATGTTGGTATCTGTGAGCCGATCACGGCGGTGCTCGACGCAGATCCGGGTGACTTAGTTGATTTTAGCTTTGTGCTCGATCCCCCCGCGCCTCTTGAAGAAAAGCGCTCGGCAGATGGTAAAACTTATACCCTCACGCCAACCGGGTGCCTGAGCCAGAGCACGGAGTACTCCTTACGAGTAGAGCGCCTTCTCACTATCTATGATGCGCGTGGTGGGCTAGTGAATTTTAGCGACGATCCAGTGCTCATGGATAATGTTATGTTTACAACGAAAGGAGCTCCGGGTATTGCCGGCTTCACTCCACAGGGCGGTGGGGTGCTAACGAGTACCAAAGAGTTTACCCTTAGTTTCTCTGAAGAAATGGCACCAGCAGGGGAGTCTGCTTACCCAACTATTCAACCGACTCTTGCCGGTGCTTGGCGCTGGGTAGATGCACGCACCTTACGCTTTACCGCAGATGCTGCATTACCATTCGACACGCGCTTTACCGTGGCGGTGGCCAAGGGTCTGAAAGATGTCCAGAATGGGTTTACTACAGATAGTGCCTCGTTCTCATTTTCTACCGTTGGCCATGTAACAGTGGTTGGATTTAGTCCACGCTCCGGTAGCTCAGGGGTTGCGGCAACATCGTCAATTCGGGTGAGTTTTGACCAGCCAGTCGATCGCGCTTCTGCAGAACAGCGCTTTAGCATAACTCCTGCAGTAGACGGCAGCTTTAGTTGGAGTGGGCAAACCATGGTGTTCTCGGGCGCTTTGAGCAAGGACACCGAGTACCGAGCCGCTATGGAGGCAGGGGTGGTGAGCCTGATTGGACTAGCTTCTGAAAAGGCAGCGGCTACCACATTCCGCACCGAAGAATCTGTGACATTGCTCAACATTCCAGTGTACTACCAGCAGCGCCCACTTTCCTGTGAGATGGCATCGTTAAAAATGGCACTTCAGTTTAAGGGAGTAGGTGTGAGCGAGCAGACGCTACTCGATGTGCTCGGTGCGGATACATCGCCACGGGTGAATGGTGTATGGGGTGATCCCTACGAAACCTTTGTGGGAGATGTGGACGGTGAACAGAATACCACTGGCTACGGGGTGTATGCACCGCCAGTTACGCGGGTAGCCAACGTGTATCGCTCGGCGGAAACGGTAACTCTAACTGCTAACAATGTGGCGGCGAACCTAGCAGCCGGAAATCCAGTGATCTACTGGGGACTCGCCGGAAAAACTTCGCGAGATAGTTGGGTCACCCCGACCGGCAGAACAATTGATGCCTGGGTGGGTGAGCACGTCCGCTTAATTGTCGGGTTTACTGGCCCTGTAGCTAACCCGACTGGGTTTATTATTAACGATCCTATCCACGGTCGCCTACGCTGGAGCACTGCTAAGATCCAGGCGGATTGGTCAGTATTTGCAGGTATGGGCGTGGTGGTCTACTAAGCGCACATTGCTGCTAGACTGATACCAAAGATTCCATCGAAAAGCTAACTCAACCCTATGCTTGCTACGGCACAGAACCTCATCACACGCGCTGGTAAAAAAATTGGCCTCAGTGACTCTGCTATTGCAGCACTGGTTACAACTGACGCAGAACACGAGTTCGAGATTGGTTTAAGTACGGGCAAGCTCCTCAAGGCCTACCGTGTACAGCACAGCAACAAGCGCGGTCCTTACAAGGGTGGAATTCGATTCCACCACGAGGTAGATCTTGAAGAAGTGCGCGCCCTTGCAACACTCATGAGCATGAAAACCGCCGCGGTTGGCATTCCGTTGGGAGGCGGTAAGGGAGGGGTGGTAGTGAACCCACGCGAGCTTTCACTCGAAGAGCTAGAGGAGCTAAGCCGGAAGTACGTGCAGCATTTGCACCCACACATCGGGCCAGACAAAGACGTGCCAGCTCCCGATGTAAACACCGATTCTCGTATTATCGACTGGATGGTAGACGAGTACGAGCAGATTACAGGTGATACCTCGAAAGCTAGCTTTACGGGAAAAAGTATTGTTGGAGGCGGAAGTTTGGGACGTGAGGCAGCTACTGGTCGTGGTGGTGTGATTGCGATGGCGGAACTCCTTGCGTCGCAGGGTAAGGCTGACGCTGAGATAACAGTGGCAGTGCAGGGCTTTGGCAATGTTGGTTCGTTTTTTGCCACCGTTGCTGCCGAACTCTACCCAAACTGGAAGATCGTAGCGGTAAGTGATTCCGCTAGCGCGCTCTATGCTGCCGATGGGCTAGATGCTCAGGAGCTTGCAGCGTTTAAGGCAAAAAAAGGTCGCTTTGCCGACTTTGACGCCGAGCAGATTACCAACGAAGACTTACTTGCGCTCGATGTGGACGTGCTTGTGCTTGCTGCTCTTGGTGATGCGGTCACCGAAGCAAATATGAAACAGGTTGCAGCGGGAATGATTATTGAACTCGCAAACGGCCCGGTAAACGAAGTAGCGCACGATTATCTTACCGAAAGCGGTGTTGTTATTTTGCCAGACATTATTGCCAATGCTGGTGGTGTGATTGTGAGCTACCTCGAGTGGGTGCAGAACAAAGAAGGTAAGCAGTGGAGTGAAGATGATGTAAACGACAAGCTGCAAACCTATATGGAAGATGCGGTGGCAAACCTTTTGAAAACTGAGAAAGAAGAGAGTACTTCAAGCCTTACCGAGGCGGCATTTATTATCGCGATTCGAAGGCTTACGGAGTAAGTATGGAGTACGTCGACATCTTTGATGAAAATCGGAATCTAGTTAAGGCCAATGTTCCGCGCGACGAGTACAAGTCTGGTAACTACTGGCTTTTAGCGGCACACCTATGGGTGATCGATTCTCAGAATCGTCTGTTAGCTCAGCGGCGCTCTCCTCAAAAGAAGGGAAGCCCTAATGCCTGGGACATTACTGCAGCCGGGCACATTATGTCGGGTGAAGATCCGCGAGATGCGATTGTGCGTGAAGCTGCTGAAGAGTTGGGTCTGGAGCTCACTCCTGCAGAGTTAGAAATAGCTGGTGAATTTGTGCATACGGATCACCGCTACTTCATTACCTCGTTCTTTGTGCGCAAGGACGTTGCTATAGAGTCACTTGTGCTACAACCAGAAGAAGTATCAGAGATGCGATGGTTTAGTATTGATGAACTACGCGAGAACCTAGCGAGTGAGCAGTGGGATTTTGTACGGAGGCAAGAAGAAATCTCAGCGATTATCGAGAAGTTTGGGTAGGAGTATCTGAAATTATCACGACCTCCTTATTTGTAATGAGGGAAAGAAAAACAGCGACCGTCGGTGTGACGGTCGCTGTTCTGTTGTGGGCCAAGGCCCCTCTACTTCGTCAGCAGAGAAGTTCGGTCAATGTTCCATCGTCCAGCAAGTCGCGGGCTGAAGAAGCATAGCTGTCGAGTACGTTCCTGAGGCCTGGTTCTGTGTGGAGTCCGAGCCGTACAGCCCAGTTCACACAGGAAGCCTTTTGGAATTGAGATGCATGGTAGCGCTGCTCTCCTGTTAGCGCGGCTCGGAGCCGCTCCCGAAGGGCTTCAGCATCAGCTCGTGCAACGATTTCGTCGGAGAAGTTGGAGGATTTCAGATCGGGCAGGTTGCACTCACTGAGAATCCTGACCAGTATCTCTTCACGCGTCTTGTCGTCGTCCGGCATTGCATTGCCTATGAAGAGGTCGAAGGCAGGCCACCAGTCTTGCGCAAGCAAGATAAGGTCGTCGACTCCAAACTTTTCGTTGCAGGTAACCCATTCGGGGTGCCTGAGTAAGAGTTCACGCGCTCGGTCTCGTGAATGGCGGGCGATACTGCTGTTATGCAGCTCCGCTGACTCTATCTCTCTGGCAATAGGCGTGCTGCCGAACTTCTCCCACCACCAGTCATCCCGTGCGGGCGCGGGTGGGGGATTCCGGCAGAGCCAGATCAGGTCGGCCCAGCTATCGGGATGTGCAGCAAGCTGCTCTCCGAGCCAGGTCGTCAGTTCCGGTTCTTGTTCATCCTTGGTACGATCGGAACCAAGAAACACCTGAAGCATCCGCATACGACACGGCAGCTCCGAAGTTTTTCGGGTCAGAATGTGCCACATGGCATCCACAATCTCGCTCGGCGGCGTTGCCTCCGAACTAAAGCGCGGCATCCAATTCAGGCCTTTTTCACCAGCACAGAGCTGGACGATGCCTGCGAGATCGGTGTCGCCACCGATCCTGTAGCGAGCCTTTAGGAACAAGGGCATGTGCGAGTCTTGGGCGAGCAGTCTTCCTGCAAGTCCGGGGCCGTCGAACGTGTTTGGTGCATCCGACTTTATCCCTAACTTTTGGTCGAGGTTCCACCGAAGGTTATGTGCCAGCGCAGCATATTCTCCGACATACTCTTCCTTGTACGCGCCACGGACGTGCTCCTGAAGGGCAGCGAAGTAGCGTACGAGATCAGCTTCGGTTAGACCGCTCTCTCTCCATACGCACTTAACCGACTTTGCATCACAGTGGCCAGATCGCACCGCTCGTCTCACGACGATACCGGCTTTGATACTCTGACCTAGTGCCCGTAGCCCTCTCTTGTTATCGTCTGACAGAAAGTGGGTCCGGTAACCGAACCGACATCCGCAGAGGTGCAAGTAGAAGGCTTCGGCAAGTACACGCTGCTCGGCCGGGTCGTGTTGCGCCATGGTTGCCGCATCTTCGACCATACGGAAGTATTCGCGGTTGCGATTTTCCGTCACTTGTTCGGGTTCTGTTGCAGAGCCGAATGAGAGCGGTGCAAACGAGCCGAGTACAAGCTCGAATGCACGAACTCGATTTCGTTTTCGCGTACTGCTTGGTAGGTAGCGATAAAGCCAGGGGCCTCCGAGGTTCACGTAGCCACCAAACTTGCGGTAGGTCAGCATGCAGATTCGGCCGCGAAGGTTTTCGTCTGCAATGTGCGGTGCCAGCTTGGCGGTGAGGCGTAGGAAGTACCCACTTGCCTCATATTCGTTGTGGTGTCTAACAGAATGGTTGTCGAGCAGTCTGTTCAGCACGATCTCTCCCCATACCAAGGGGTTAGCAATCGCTCGCTGCTCGATCCATTCAATGGCCGATGCGTACTCCGGGTCGACAGCTGATGCTCGTCGTAGCCGATGTTGTTGATACCAGCGCTCGGCAATGTGAGAGACAAGCTGCTCTCCCAGCCCTTCGTACCGGGGGTTCTCGGCCAAAACGGCCAACTCCTTCAGTATGCTGGGCGTGAGGCGGCTGCCTCCCCAAATGTCTTTGCAGCGTTCCCAGAGTCGCTCGCAACTCTTATCCGGTGCAATTTCGATCGAAACATCTCCCAGTTCTTTTGCAAGACTGAGCATTGTTTCGCTTCCATGCGCACAGGTCATGCCCCAGAGCTTCACGAGGTCTGCGTTCGGGTGGCCGGGGCCAATCCCGAAGGTGGTCTCGATGTGCTTTCTGCGGTTTGCGCTGCGCTGCGATTCGTAGGCGAGTACCACGGTTGCAAACGGGTACTTTTCCATCCAGGAGGTGTAGGCCTCAATAGCCTCATCTTGTCCAGATGGCTTCTTGCCCTGCTTGTTACTGGCGAGGCAGCGAGTGAGGGCGGCGTAGAGGCAGATCCAGTAGTTCTGTCCTCCAAGCTTCTCAAATGCTGCAAGGTGAGCCTTGCTACATGAGTTCGAGGGTTCGTACTCGTGCATAAGGTTGAAAATCCAGGTACCCAGGGGGTGCCCTTCGTAAAGAAAGATCATTTGATTCTCCTGCGTCAGGTTTGCGACAGTTACCTACTGCCCAGAGGTGTAGCCCTTTGGACTACGGTCGTTGTTAAGTGACGAAGCAGTGTTGTGCTGCTGCGTTGAGACTACCAGAAAAGCGTGTGGGAGCACATAAATTATGTAACTTTTTCCTTGGTTACTTGCCGGAGACTTCTTGGAGTCGGTACTGCACGATCCTACGAACCAGCTCAAGTGGCAGTGGCTTGTTGTGGGGGAACTGAACGGTGCCCTTGCCCGAAGTTGGGTAATCAGAGATTTCCGGGAGGGCGGTGATCATTGCAGAAGAAACAGGGTAGAGCCCGATATGCTTTTTCCAGGCGGCTACTCCGATCAAGTTGCCTTTGTAAACAAACATGGGCATATCGTACTTGATTGCCTCCTCAACCTGGGGGACTTCTTGTGTGAAAACCTCACGGATTGCCTGGAGCCGCTTCCCAGTTTCAGGAGAGAGCGATTCGATGTACTCGGTGATGGTTGAGATCATGGAGTTTGATTAGTTTTACGTATAGTAGCAATTTCTTTTCAGAATACAGCGATATACATTGATTATTGCACAATGGGTCGGAACACTTGCCGGCGCTGCTGTAGAATCAATCTTAGAATTTATCCTTGGTTTTCTCTGTCAAAAACCAAGGACAAAGGAGTTGACTTTTGGTATCATGGCGACATGTTGCGCCACGTAATTATTGATGCACAGAAACTAAAGGGAGGCGCGCTCATTCTGCTTGCTGGAGTGTTAGTGTTTTCGCCCCTCCAGAAAATACTAGAAACGATTAAGGTTCCAACACAGCTGCAGGACGGGCTGACAATCTTTATGGGAGTGATGCTCGAAGCATTGCCCTTCGTGCTCTTAGGTGTGCTCGTTTCTGCTTTTATTCGCAGGTTTATCTCACCGAGCACCATTCAGCGTTTCGTGCCTAAGCACCCACTCCTTGCGTTCCCAGTCGTCGCCTTCCTGGGGATGCTCTTTCCTGTGTGCGAGTGTGGTAATTTGCCAGTCGCACGTCAGCTGATTCGACGAGGGATGCGACCATCTCAGGCTATTACCTTCCTTTTGTCCGCCCCGATCCTTAACCCGGCGGTAATTATTTCCACGGTTGCTGCGTTTCGCTTTATGCCGGATTTGGTAGTAGCTCGCTTTGCGCTTGGCTTTCTAGTTGCAGTACTGGTAGGGGCCTACTTTTATGTGCGAGGTGATAGTGATGTAGTAAACGCTGAAAAAAGCACTGAGGCATGTGAACATGACCATACAGGTATAGGTAGCATATCTGATGAACTGTTTGAGATGGTGTCTACCCTTACACTGGGTGCTGCAATTGCGGCTGTTATTCAGGTGACTATCCCTCGCACAGTGCTGCTTGACCTAGCCTCTAACCCTGTGGCGGCAATTGCCACTATGATGCTTTTGGCACTTATCGTGTCCCTATGCTCGAACGTCGATGCCTTTTTTGCGCTCTCATTTGCGAATACTTTTTCTGCAAGCTCACTACTTGCTTTTCTAGTGTTTGGTCCGATGATCGATATACGCGCCATTGCCCTAATGACGCGCAGTTTTAGTCCAAAGGCAATTGCATTGATTACTATTTTGGTTGCTGAGCTAGTGTTTGTGAGCACGTTACTTCTACATCATCTGGGGATACTATGAGTAAATCACTGGCACAACAATTTCTAACAGCGCTCATAGGTTTTGCGGTTATTCGACTTGGCATAGAACGCGACTTGGCAATTTATATTCACCCGAGCACAATTTGGCTTGTTTTCTTGGCCGGCGTAGTACTTCTGCTTATTGTTGGGATCACGCTTGTGGTACGACCGGGTCATATTCATACAACTCCATACCAGCTTTGGGTAGTGTGTTGTGTCGCATTACTGCTTACATTCGGTCAAACGGTACCACCATCTGCGAGCCTTGCTAAGCAGCGTGACAGTGGAACTGTGCCAATTATCAGTCGCTCAGGTGTAAATACGACTGGTCTCACACAGAATTTCAATGTACTCGAGTGGTTGGCTGCCTGGGATAGTGATCCAACCCAGAGAAAGTACCTTGGTGCACCGGTCGTAGTCACTGGCTTTATCACACTCACGGATGGGCAGCACTACGTAAGTCGAATCCTCATCACATGCTGCGTTATCGATGCCCAGCCCGTGCGACTTGCAGTTACGTCTGAATCAGGGCTACCGGATGAGGGAGTCTGGGTTGAAGTTCGGGGGGTAATGACAGTAAAAGATGGGAAGCCTCTCGTGAAAGCACAGACGGTCACTCAGATTGAACCGCCAGAACAGCAGTATGTTTACTAAACGACCTCTTCCATTTTTGTGGTCTCAGCTTATCCTTGCTGGCCTGCTGGTGTTCATTTTGGTTATCGGAGATCGAAGTCAGCCAAACATCATATCTGTTTCTAAGGATGTCCGTGTGAACGAGCCGATAGTAGTAACCTTCGACCGACCAGTTAAGCGTGAGGGTATAGACGAGCTCGTGGTGGTGAGTAGGCAAGGTCAACGTGTCGAGGGTGAGTATAGCTGGTCGAGCAGATCGATAGCATTCATTCCGAGTCAGCCTTTGGAGCATGACGCTGAGTATCAGCTGCTCGTTGGTGAGGTCCGGGACCTAGAGGACCACCCGATGCGAGAGCCGTATACAGGAGTGGTACGAACTTCTCAGCCACGGTTCATGTATATTTCTGCTGATTCACGTCTACACATTCATAATCTTGTGACCCAAGAGAGCACCTTGCTTACAGAGTCAGGGAAGCGGGTAGTTGATTATGCAGTATCGGCAGCAGGAACCGAAGTCTTGTATTCCTATACGTTGAATGGTGACTCAGGGGTGAAGTATGGCTTGATGTACGCCAAGATCAAACCAGGGGGAAGCATACCTGAACAGCGCCAGTTGTATGAGGGGGGTGAGAAATCGTTTGGTGATGTGGAGATATGTAACAATGGGTTACAGGGCATTGCCTATGTCTATCAATCAGCTTCGGATGATCAGGCTCTTGTGACTAACATTGCGGCATACGATTTCCTAGAGGGAGGAGTGACCGAAAAAACACTGTCACTGGGTGAAGGTGAGGTAACAGGTAAGGGCCTGTTTTGTGCGGAGACTAGCGACCAATTTATGTACCGCACGCTGCAGGGAGATGTGGTGCTCTCTGCTCTTTCAGATACTACACAGCGCACGGTGCTTGGACGATACTTGTATACGTACGGGTTTGCCCCGTCGGGTGAGGGTGTAATTCTGGGGACTACCTCTCCACGATTACCTTCACCGCGCGAGGTATTCTTCATTTCTTCGAGTGGGGTGCGACGGCAGATTTCGAGCAATGATGTGGACACGTCGCAACCAGCCTATAGTCCTGATCGGCAGGTACTTGCAGTGGTAGAAGATGTGCCAAAGATGGGTGGGGGCTATTTCATTAGTAGTTATGCTCAAGTTGTCTTGTATAAGGATCAGTTGGGCCAAGGCACCTTGCGCAAGGTAATGAGCGTGGTTAGTGAAGGCTACTCAGATCAGCGTCCTGCCTGGTCTCGCGATGCTGGGTACGTAAGCTATGAGCGTGTGCGTATTGATGATGACAGTCAAACGCGAATCCAGGATGCAGACGGCAGCTTCGGGGATGGTGATATCCAGCTACTGCGCTTTGATCGGTCAAAGAGTTTTCTCATTGATACTCCTCAGCCAGTGAAAACCGGCGTGAAGGGGAGTCGTGTTACCTGGTTGCCGTAGGTCACTCAGATAGTGACGGGGTCTGTCGGAGCCCACTTACTGTAGCTTTAGCGCTGCACCAGGCAGTGCGCTGGTCGTACACGGGGGAGGTTTTTTTCTGACCATTCAATCATGCCTCCCTGTAGGTTCCATGCTTCAACTCCATTCTTTCTCAACTCATCGGCGACAGCCTTGCTGCGGTTTCCGGAGCGGCAAACGGTATACACCTTCTTTCCAATGAAGGTCTCTGCGACCGCACTGGGATTAGCAAGAATGTCATCCATCTCCATGTTGGTTGCTCCCGGCATATGTGCATCATTAAACTCCCCGTTTCGGCGCACATCAATAAGAACTACTCCTTCTGGGAGCGCCACTTCGTCCATTTGCGCTACCATATCCCGGAGACTTTCCTGAGGCACAGTGTAGAGGAGAGGATATGACGATGTAATTTCAATATCGAACGGTCCTTTTTCCTCAAGACTTTTTAAAGAGGGGGAGTATTTGTTCTTCAAAAGTTCCGTGCCTGAAATTGCTGGAAAATATTCTTCATCGAGATACTCAAAGTATTCGTGGAGGTATGGAAGAGGGCTGTCACAGCATATAAAGGTAGCCATTATCTTTCCTTGATCATTCATTATATCGGATAGTCTGCCAGATGATTTTTTTTCAGCCAGGTATTGCAACAATCCCGCTAGAGAAAAGCCTGAGCTTGGGCCTACAACAATCCCTTCCCTACACAGGTTGAGGCTCCACAGGTACGCATCCTGCGTGCTCACGAGCTGAATGGAATCAACTACAGACTCCCAGTTAAAATCAATCTGACCTAATAGGTTCTGGGTGCGAACTCCTGGAACGGGGTTGTTTGGTGTGCGGACGGCGCCAACGGTCTGGATTCTTGGATTCTTCTCCTTTAGAAAGCTACCTGTGCCTACCATTGTCCCTGTTGTGCCTAGACCTGCTGCAAACACGGTTATTTTTCCCTCAAGCTGTTCCCATAGCTGCGGGCCTGTGTAGGCGCGATGAGCTTGAGGATTTTCTGTGTTATCGTATTGCCCGGGGTTTAACCAACCCGGTTGCTTGCCCATACGCTTTGCCAAGTGAATACCACTCGTGGGGTCATTAGGGTCGGGGCAGATTGGTTCTTCGTTCACAATAACTTCTGCTCCGAATAAACGAAGCATTTCGAGTTTTCCGGGGGATACCTCATTGGAGACAAGAGCTTTAGTGTGGGGCACCCCAAAAACTCTTCCTAAGATTGCCAGAGAAAATACCGTATTACCTGAAGAGTTCTCGACCAGTGTTGTAACCGAGCGTAGGTCTTGTTTTTTCAGCATTGATAAAGCCGGGAGTGACTTAATGTTACCAAGGGGAAGCATGTCCATTCGCTTGGCAAAAATGTGCACGTTGTCCCCGAGGAAGGGGTTAAGGCTGCCGGGGAGTTCAATTAAAGGGGTTGGAGGGTTATTGTTCGGATCTAAAAAATCAGACACTGCAGATGGGCCGAAGAATGTAGTATTGTGCATGACTAGCGCTTAAAGGAGAATTCTTTGTCGATTTGTGTTGACAAGTCTCCAAATCGCTCAAGAATGAAGTCTTGCGCTACATACTTGCGATGTAATTCATGTAATTTTTCGAGTCTTGTGTCCGGGTCTACTGTGTGGTTACAGAGTTGAAGATACATTTTTTCAAGAACCATTATAGCTTCCGGCTCGATTTTACTAATCTCAATTGGGCTTCCTGTCCGCTCAATCTCACGCAAGTGATCTGATTCGTACAGTGATCCTAGCAGGTACTGCGCTGGAATGTGTTCACGAATAAACTCTTCGTCTGAATAAGATCGTAACTTATTGCCCACTACCAGTAGTTGACTCGTTATCCCCGCCTCATGTGCAAGCTGATGATACTGATTAAATACCTCGATACCTCGTCTCGTCGGTTCTACTGATAGCACCATTAAGTCAAATTGAGCGTGCAATGTAGATGCAAACGAGTCGGTTCCTGCCACCATATCGGCTACTACTACTCCTGCCTCATCAGCCAGGTGGGAAAGTATGTTTTCTAGAATTGCGAGGTTGTTGTGATAGCAACTTACTCCAATTCCCTCTGTGCCGTAGCTGCCAACAATCATGAGGCGGGCCTCTGAAGATCCTATGGTATAGCGCGATACCACTTGATCTGTGGGATCGTTAAGCTGGATAAGGTATGATCCGCTGCCTGGTGGCGTACTTTTCCTGAAGTGAGCAATATTCTCTATCTTCGAATTTGATCCCTTAAGAATTGTTCGGATACCGCGAATGTTGCCCGGGTTGGATATGTGGAGTTCTGTATCCACCATGTGACCGTACCCGATTAGCGGAGCAAGATGCATATTTATATCTGCGTCTATCGCAAGGAGGTTGCGCTTATTGAGTCGTAGATACTGTATAAACAGTCCACTAAGCGTAGTTTTCCCAGATCCTCCTTTTCCAACGAATGCTATTTTCATAGAGAAATTATGAGTTGCAAGAAGTGCACAAACCGTAGAACGTAAGATCGTGCTCCAGCACGGTTAGCCCCTCCTTTTTTTGAAGAATTTGTTGTACCTGGGCTAGTCGTGACTCAAGTTCAGGTGAGCTGACGCAAAGGGTCTCTTTGCATGCTGTGCAGACGAAATGGTGATGATGCCCGGATTCAGAGATGTATATCTTCCTTGTTCCGGAGATTGTTGTTTCTTCGGCAACGCTCGTGCGGAGCAGTATTTCCATCTCTCGGTACAGGCTGGTTTTATTTGGACGTATTCCTTGCTTCGAGAGCGCACACTTCATTTCTGTGACAGAGAGCGGGCTGCGACTTTCAAATAGAACTTCTAATACTGCCCGTCGCAACCTAGTGCGTCGCAAGCCTTTCTTAACCAGGTTATTGAGAGTGGTTTCAGCGAGAGTCATTATCTTACTTATAACGCAACTTAGTTGCTTTTTCAAGTAGGGCACTCTATCGCGAGCTTTGAATGTTTCCTTACAACGTAAATCCTCCTGTCACATTGATACTCTGGTTCGGAGTTCGAATGAGTACTGGGTTGTCATTTTTGCACGTTATCACAGTAGGAGAATGTGTAAGATATACTAAGTACACATCTCATCGGCTCAAATGAACATTACGCAAACGGGAATCACTACAATTTTGAGCCAGACTCACCAGCGCGTGATTGATATACCGTGGAACCAGGTACGGCAAGTTTCACTCAGCTTGCACACAAATTACACATTCTTCCCATTCTTTCCGCGTGCGGAGATTGTAGTAGTTACGCACGACAGGGAGATTGCCACAGAAAAGCTCAGGGTGCCGTTTTTTATGCGAGCTCGGTTTATACAAAGAATTGGTCACGACATCGTGAATCGTACAGAAGGTCGTATTCCGGTAGCTGTTCGCGTTGGCGCTTCGGGTGGGATGCTTACGTATGCGAAGGAGCGCGTGCAGGAACGGACCGATCACCTTTCTTAGTGCCAGCGGGATTCGATTATGCAAATAGATATGACACCTGTTTGTACGTGGAATATCTCCCAGATATTCCACACCCCGTGTATTTGTCCCTGAATGTACTCGAATCCCTCTCCTAAATAACAAAAAGAAAAACCCTGTTTTTCAACAGAGTTTCCCTTTTTGGTAGCGCCAGCGGGATTCGAACCCGCGAGCTCCTGGATGAGAACCAGGTGTCCTAACCGCTAGACGATGGCGCCCTAAGTGAGGAATGTGGACGAGCTTGCTCGGACATTCAACGCCACCGTAATTTACCAGGTTTACAGGCTACTGTCTACAACAATGGGTTGTGTCTACTCCTCGTCTTCGTCTACTTCGTCCCACTCTTTATCTTCTTCAAGTTGTCGCTCAAACATATCTAAGGCTAAGCGCGCTGCACCAAATACACCCGCCATCTTGCCCAGAGAGGCAGCGATTACCGGCCGCGGAGGTTCGTCCTGCAGGTATAGGTCTAACTCCTCACTCCCACGGCCTCCGACAATGATGATTCTCGGATTATACACGTCGACAATTGCTCGAATGCACAGCAAGAAGTAGTTCGATATGATCTTAAACAGCTCAACATCTTCAGGATTCTTAGCCTTAGCCCCAATCGCTACCTCAGACATCGGAACGCCAAACCGCAGTTCTAGATTCTTGCCGCCAATAAGCGCTTCGATGGTGCCACGACCGCTCGGAGTTGGGAGCAAATCTTGCGGGTCGGCAACAATGTGGCCTATTTCATTCGAAACATCAGTTGGGTGGGGGAGTACGAGCCCCTTTTGTTTTACCGCGCCGCCCACACCGGTGCCGATGGTAATGAGTACCGCGCTACTCGTCTCCTGAGCAGATCCCAGCCAGCTTTCACCAACCAAAGCACAGCGCGCGTCGTTATCCAGAGCAATGGGTACTCCAAAGGACTGTCGTAACTCTTTTACAATCTGGAAGTGACTAAGTTCAGGAATGTTTGGGAATACTACAATGTCTTGATGGCTAGCCGACGTAACCCCAGCAATTCCAGCGCCAATGGCCTTAATTTTGCCAGCCTGCTCGACTACCGTGGCGATCTTTTCGAGGAGATCTTCTTTGTTGTGTGGTGTTGGAAACTCACCCTGCAGGGTAAGCTCTCCGTCTTCTTGGACCACGCCCCACGCAACTTTTGTGCCCCCAATATCGAACCCGAGTACTTTTGGAATCTTAGCCATGATGAAGGATTATTCGCCTAGGTTAACGTGCGCATCGAACCCCCCGATGAGCTCGTTGATTTCTTTGTGTCGAAGCTCGAGTTCCTCCTTACTCTTTGCCTCTACATTCAAACGGAGTAGCGGCTCATTGCTCGAGCTGCGCAGATTAAAGCGCCAGGTTGAGTACTCAACCGTCAGACCGTCTTCGTGGTTCTGCTCGGTGTCAGCGTACTTAGCTGCTGCAGCATCAATAATGTCCTTGGCTTGCGGGGTGGTGTAGTTAATCTCGCCGGTAGTTGGGTACTTTTCGGCATACATGTCGAGCAGCTGGCCTACAGTGCGTCCCGCAGTGATTTCTCGGGCAAAAACACCCAGCACTTTTAAGAAGGTGATCATGCCACTGTCACAGAAGAAGAAATCGCGGAAGTAGTAGTGTCCGCTGGATTCACCACCGAATACTGCATTGTGGTCGCGCATTGCCTTCTTGATGTAGCCGTGACCGGTGCGACTAAAGATCATGTTGCCGTTGCCTTCGGCTACAGCAGCTAAGTTTGCCCAGGTGAGGCGCCGCTCGCCGACAAAGCTTTGGCCATTATCTTTCGCAAATTCGCTGATAAGCATGGCTGTAATGTGGTATGGGCTAAAGAAGCGGCCTTGCTCATCAAAGAAGAAGCAGCGATCAGCGTCAGCGTCCCAAGCGACACCCAGCTGTGCGTGGTTATCTATTACTGCCTGCGAAAGCTCATTTCGGTTGCTTTCAAGCATTGGGTTCGGAGTCCCCTTAGGAAATGTTCCGTTTTCTTCCCAGTTGATTCGAATAATTTCGAGTGGAAGATCCTTCGTAACCGCATCTACCACTTTTCCATTGGCGCCAAAGTTTACATTGGCCACCAGTTTCATTTGAGGGAGAAGGGTAGGTGTAAAGTGCTGCAGGTAGTGAGCGTAGCTTGATAGTAGGTCGAGTTCTTTCACGCTACCCTTGGTGAACTCGGACAGCTTGTGGCCTTCCTGCATAAACTTATACAGCTCCCCAAGCTTTGCTTCTCCGGTGAGCGGTTCAGCCCCCTTACCGATGAACTTGAGACCATTCCACTGTGCTGGGTTGTGCGAAGCGGTTACGGTAATGCCCCCATCGCAGTCGAGGGTGGCCGCTGCAAAGTAGAGCATTTCTGTTGAAATGATCCCGACGTTTATAACACTCGCTCCAGCATCAGTGATTCCCTTAATGAGTGACTGCAGCATGCTTTCACCAGTCGTGCGTACGTCACGGCCAACCGCCACCGTTTTTGCTCCCATAACGTGCACAAAACTCTGACCAGCAGCGTAGGCTACCTGCTCGTTCATTTGTGTAGGGTAGGTTCCGCGCATGTCGTAGGCGCGGAAGATTGAGGGTTCGTACATCATAGGAGATCTGGGTTAGCGGTTGAGATGGTGTCTCGTAAGAATTGTTTGAGCTCGCTTGGTGGCGTGCGTCGGTTCATCACTAGGATAGCATCATCGGTCTCGACTACGACCACGTCGCTCATACCAATCAGGGCTACCGGCTTTGTCTTTGCGTACACCAGACTGTCGTGGCTGTCTTCTACCCAAACGGTGCCGTTTGTGATCACTGAGTGAGGGTAGTTTTCTCGACGTACCCGGTACACCTCTGCCCAGTTGCCGATGTCGCTCCACCCCATGTCGGCCGGAACCACTGCCATGCGGGGGAACTGCTGTACTACCAAGTAGTCGATAGAAATCTTCGGCAGACTTTCGAAGGTTGCAACAATACGTTCTTGGTTGCCCTTGGTTACAGCCTCTTCGAGTGCAGTTAGTGTTTCGGCAAGATCAGATCGAACCTGTTTGAGTTCACGTAAGAATGCGGTTGCACGCATAGTGTTGTAGCCAACATTCCAGAGGTAGGTACCGGATTCCATGAACCCCTCAGTTTTGGCTTGGCTCGGTTTCTCTACAAATTCTTTTACCTCAAACACTCCTTCGGTAAGGGTCTCACCAAAGCCAATGTGCCCGTAGCTCGTTTCAATTCGTACCGGCTTTGCACCAACGGTTATAAGGTAGTCTGGAAACTTTTCTGCTGCAGCTAGACTGCTCTCGATCACCTTGGCGAATACTGCCGGCTTAGTGACTACGTGGTCAGACCAAACGGTTGTGACCACCGCCTTAGGGTCGCGCTTGGCGATCTCCATAAGACCATACACGACTGCCGGGCCAGTATCGCGACGACTTGGCTCGATCAAGATATTCTCGGCAGGGATTTGAGGGGCCTGTTCCCGCACGAAGTGCGTAAACTCCGGGATAATCTGTACGAAAATCTTCTCGGCAGGCAGAACCTGGCTGAGCAGCTCAACCATGTGTTGAAACGGGGTTTGCTCACCAAGTAGCTGTTGAAACTGTTTTGGAAATACTGTGCGACTCATCGGCCACAGGCGAGTACCGCTGCCGCCAGCCATGATGAGAGCATATGATGATGGGTTAGTACGCATATGTACTCACTTTACCGGCTTTAACCAGTGCGGGGAATACGCTCTCCTGGAGCGAGGCGATGCCTGGAGGGATAGTGGTGAAGAGTTCAGGCTGGGCAAAGGTAAAGCCACTGCTGGTGTAGCTCAACCCATCGCTACTATGCAGCAACTGAGTGAGCACCCGGTTGCGTTGACGGTGGAAGCTGTAAGCTGTCTGCAGTGCTGCAGGGAGTAGGGTAACTTGGCTGAGGTCAATTATGAGCATGCTACCTGTCACCTCGGTCTGGCGGAGCAGCAATGCTCCCGCTGTGCCAAAGTCACCCGGTAAGGCAGTAATGCTGAGACTGGGTTGGGTTTGACGCAGTGTACTCGCTAGCGTCTCAGCATCGGCAAGCTTTCCTGGCTCGGATACAAAGTAGCAGGTGAGGATTCCCAGGTTTGCAAGAATAGCAAACAGGTCGGCAAGTAAGGCCCCTGATGGAAAAGTATTACCTAGTATGAAAAATGCATGACGAATTTCATGGAGTGCTAACCCCGAACGTATCGCATACTCAATGGCATGTGACCGGTTTCTAATCTTTGAGTGATCGATCAACTCGTCTACCGCCCCCAGAAGATCCGTTTCGATCGTGATCGTTATACGTTCACGTTGCATATGACACTATCATATAAAAAACCACCACCCTGGCAAGAGGGTGGTGGAAGTTACTTCGAGAGGAAGTTACTTTTTCTTGGTGGTCTTTTTTGGTGCAGCCTTTTTAGCGCTGGACTTCTTCTTTTTGGTAACGGTGGTGCCTGTTGCGCCAATAGAAACCTTTTTTGCAAGACGGCTCATAAGGCGAGCTGCCTTGTTCTTGTGAATTGTCTTGCTCTTAGCGGCACGGTTAAGAGTGCTCTGTGCAGAGGATACGAGATCTTGTACGTCTTCGGTGCCCTGTTCGACAGCTTTGCGAACCAGCTTTACCGCATTTTTATACAGACCCTTGATAGCAAGGTTTTCTTCTTTTCGACGCGCTGAAACGCGTAGTGCTTTTTTGGCAGACTTAGTGACGGGCATGTTCCACAGTTAAATATTGAACAGGGGCATAGTAGCAGCTCTAGCGCCTGAATGCAATCTGTCGTACCATTGGTATACATGTATACATTCCGCTTCAACGCCTCCTGCAACCAATGGATTCTCTTAGGTGAGCCACTGCCGTCGCTCCTTACTATTCAAAAGGCAAACCTCATTACACAGACTGCAGTTGGGCACACATCTGAATTTGTGGCAGCAACGTATCCGCGTCAGCCATTCGTGCTCGATGCTGTTAGTAAGCCGGGTTCAAAATCTCACGAAGATTTGGTCTATGCTGAGCAGCCCCCCTATGGTGAGTACGAGCTACTGCTACATACCGGCTCAGAAAGCTTTTTCAATTGGACAGGGGACACCTGGGAAGACTGGCTTTCGCTACTTGCGGAGCGCCTCCGTCAAATTCGCCACAACCACCACGTACACTATGTTTCGTTGGTATTACACACCGCTGGTCTCCATACTGCTGGCCCTCAGTACCAGCGTGTAGGGGATGTTATTGCCGCAAGTCACCCATTGATTGGTATGGGAGATGTACTCCCAAGTGAGGTTATCGAAAAGATTCGCGAGAAAGAGCAGCTCTTTGTAGTACACAGTGCCTCGGCTGGTGATGTGTACGTTCCATCTGCCCCACGGTTCTCGAAAGAGTTGTGGCTGCTCCCTACAGCGCCCGATGTTAGTATCGGTTCGCTAAATAATCTCCAGCGTAAGGGAGTGGCAAAACTCTTGAGTACTATCTTCCGAGTGCTACATACTGAGTTTCCAGGTCAGCACTTTGTGATGCGTGTGAATACCGATTTTGAACGAGAAAAGCACGGCCATAGCTGGTGGATTCAAATTCATGAACAAGAGAATGCTTCCTCAGGCACACTGTCAGTTGTGCAGTCGCCTGAGCGTTTCGTGTTGCTGATGCGCCAGATTCTGGCGCACGACGCCGTGGCTAAGCCTGCTGCTCGCAAGCGCACAACCTAGGCGTTGAGATTGAGCGAGGTGAGCTCTGCCCAGTTTGAGCCACTCTTTACCTCAACAAGCACTGGGACAGAAAGATCCATGGCCTCAGCCATGGTTTTTTTGATAAGTTCACCTACCTTCATTTCATCTTCTGCCTTGGCTTCTACTACAAGTTCATCGTGCACGGTGAGGATCATCTGGGCACCATCAATCTTGCTAAGGAGTGGTTCGAGATTAACCATTGCTTGCTTGAGGAATTCAGCCTGACTTCCCTGAATTGGCAAGTTTACCGCTTCGCGTTCGGCAGCTGAGCGGCGCTGGAAGTTGCTCGAGGTAATGTCCGGGAGGTAGCGGCGGCGCCCGAGAATGGTGGTTACGAATCCATCGGTACGTGCTTTTTCTAACAGCGCATCTACGTACTGTTTAAGTACGGCAAAGGTGGTGAAATACTGCTCAATGTACTTTTTGGCTTCATCTACCGAAATACCAAGGTCTCCTGCAAAGGTGAAGGCTGTTTTGCCGTAAAGAATTGAGAAGTTGATAATTTTTGCGGTACGACGGTCAACTCCCATGCGTTTGGCAGTTTGCTCGTGAAAGTCCTGACCAGTTTTAAACGCCTCGATCATAACCGGATCTTGCGAAAGGTGGGCAGCAATGCGCAGCTCCATCTGAGAGTAGTCTGCCACAATGAGCTTCTTTTCTGGTGGAGCAATAAAGGCCTGGCGAATGCGTTTGCCCTGTTCCTTGCGGATCGGAATATTCTGAAGGTTTGGGTTGCGAGAAGAGATGCGTCCGGTTGCCGTATCTGGAGCGTAAGAAGTGTGTAGACGACTCTCAGCATCGGCAATCTCCTGAAGAGGCTTGATGTACGTAGACTGCAACTTGGTCAGTTCACGATAATTTAATAAGACCTCTGCTATAGGAAATGTAGGGGCAAGATCCTGCAGCGTTGCCGCATCGGTGGTGTACCCAGTCTTGCCCTTGCGCACAAACTGCGTCGGCGCGTGCATCACGTCGTACAGAATGTAGCTTACCTGTTGTGGTGAATCCGGGTTGAAGGGTTGGCCAGCCAAGTCGTTAAGGTTGTCCTTAAGCTTTTCGATCTCTAGGGAGTACTCTTCCTGCAACTTCGCCAGGTAGGGCTTATCAATCATGGCGCCACGCTCTTCCATCAGTCGTAAAATTGGGGCAAGCGCTTGGTCTAGTTTGTCAGAATCTGTTTCGGGGGCGGCGGGCGTGGTTTCAATTGCCTCATCTGCGCCAGCAAAGATGTCTGCTGCCTCACTCACTAATTTGTGAGATTTTGGCAGTTCCTGAATGAGACTCTTAAAGCCGTACTCCTGAAAGAGGGAAATTAGGTTCTCGGGGTGGGCGATTTCTAACTGGCAGGCGTCAAGTTCAAGATTTACTGGGGCATCTGTTACGATGGTTGCCAGCTTGTGGCTGAGTCGTCCGGTCTCCTCTCCGGATTGTAACTTTGCTAGCACGCCAGCCTTGATACTCTTTGCAGTGCCAGATTGTATAGCGTCGTATATGCCGTCCAAGCTCTGAAACTCACTGAGTAATTGCTTAGCTGTAACCTCACCAATTCCAGGCACGCCGGGGATGTTATCTGATGAATCGCCGCGCAGGGCTTTGTACTCGATCATCTGCAAAGGAGAAAAACCATACTTTTCTTGTACAGTTTTCGGGTCGTAGAGAGCCGCCTTGGCAAAGCCAATTTGCGGCGCATACATGTGTACTCGGTCGGTTACCAGCTGCACCAAATCTTGGTCGCCAGAAAGGATTAGCACGTGCAGATTGTCGTGGCGTTGTACCGCCTGCTCAGCCAACGTGCCGATCAGATCATCTGCCTCGTATTTCGCCACAGAAAACAGGGGGACTTCAAGACGTTTTACGAGCTCCCAAATCATGGGCACTTGAGCTTTAAGGTCGTCGGGCATAGCAGAGCGGGTAGCCTTGTACTTATCAAACAGCGCATCACGGAAGGTTGGTCCTTCTACATCAAAACAAACAGCTACATGGGTTGGTTTATGGGCTCGAATGGCTGCTAACAGAATTCGAGTGAACCCAAAAGCTGCGCCACTTGGGCGACCATCGGGGGTGGTGAATTCCTTCGGAAACGCGTGGTAGGCCCGGTAAAACAGAGCGTTTCCATCAACCAAAAGTAGTAGCTTATCCATTGGACTCCACCTTCTTTTTGGCCGGAGTAAGTAGGTACAGAGCTACCGCACATGATACTGGGAAGATGAAAATAGCATAGGTGCTTAGCAGCCAATCGAGTGAGCTGTTGCCTTCGGGCTGTGCCTGGCTTTCAATTGCAAAAAAGAGAAGCCAAATTAGTAAGAATAGGTGAAGAACAAACCAGCCTAAGGCCATCCACGAGTAGGTGTTCAGGCGCTTACTAGTATCCCGCTTCTTCCAGGTGATTATGGCGCCAGCCGCAGTAATAAATGGGGTGCCGATCACCGCTACCCACAAGAAAAAGCTTAGGGTTTTGCTTAGGAAATCTCCCATATCGTTAACGAAGCCGGTTGTTGTAAGGATCATAAAGATCGACCCAACAAACAAGAGGCTATGGAGAATAGTTAGGGTTCTGCGCGCTGCTTTGCTCAGCATAGGTAAGAGTTATGCGACTAGCTTTTCGGCTTTAAGGATTTCCATTACAACATCACGATCACTCCAGGGAACCTTCTCGGTGCCAACAATCTTATACTCCTGGGCACCCATGCCGGTGAGGAGTACAACATCGTCTAAGCGACACTGCTTGATAGCTCGCTCAATTGCATCGCGTCGCTCAGGCACCTTCCACCACCATACTCCCTCGCCGTCGGCGGCTTCTTCTTTTTTAAAGATTGGGCGCTCTTGGCGTTTAATCAGCTGGTCGCGGCTTGGCTTGAAGAGTGAGCGACCTCGGGGGACACCGCGTGCTACTTCCTCAATAATTGCCGATGGATCTTCGCTGTAGGGTTCTTCATCTGTGATGTATACGAGATCACAAAAACGCGCTGCGAGCGCACCCATAATCGGACGCTTGGTCTTGTCACGGTCACCAGTGCAACCCAAGACTCCAATCATGCGGCCGCGCACGTCAGGGCGCAGAGTAGAGTAGAGTTTCTCGAGAGAATCAGGTGTGTGGGCGTAGTCGATAAGAATAGTGAATCCCTTTTTTGTCTCAATGCTCTCCAGACGGCCAGCCACCCGCTCTAAGCGTTGGAGTCCTGCGGCAATAGTGCTCAGTTTTAGGTTTAGGTTGAGCGCAAGTGAGGCAGCGAGGAGTGCATTCTCAACGTTAAAGCGCCCGGGGAGCTGAAGCTGCACACGCTCTGACTCTTCCTCGTTAATTAAGGTAAAGGTAGCACTGGTAGAGTTGGCAGAGATCTTATCTGCGTACACCATGTCGGTGGTACCTGGTACATCCTCAATTCCCTCTGTAGAAAAACCAACTTTTCGAGGCGCTGGTGATTGCTCTAGGAATTGTTTACCTACCACATCGTCAGCATTGGCCGCCATGGCACGCAGGTGTCGGCCCATAAAGAGCTTCTTTTTAGTGTCCCGATAGATCTCCATGGTTCCATGGTAGTCGAGGTGGTCGTGGCCTAGGTTGGTAAACCCGGCAAAACGAATTGGGATTCCCCAAATACGGTTTTGGTCGATGGCGTGTGAGGTGACTTCGAGCACTACAACGTTACAGCGGGCCTCTTTCATCTCTTTTAAGAGAGACTGGAGGTACTTTGGGTGCAACACACTCTTATTAGCTTGGTTGGTGCGAATTTCGTCACCAATCTGAAAATCTACCGTAGTTGCCATCCCAACGGTGTAGCCAGCTTCCTCGAGAATCGAGGTTAAAAAATGGCTTGCTGTAGTCTTGCCCTTGGTTCCAGTAATACCAAACACCACCATTGAACGGGCAGGAAAACCAAACCGAGCCGACCAGTACATGGCCTCCAGTTTGTGGAGAAAGTTAATCTGGCGGCGGGAGAGATGGCGTCGGAAGAAGGTTTTGACGCGTGCTAACATGGCTAGTGATCGTTAAACGAAGCTGGTGTACGACGGAAGAACTGCCCCAATCTGTACAGACTATACCAGAAAGGTTTCAAGATAATATCGTAGCTACGCGGATAGTGCACTAGGGTCCCGCCAAACCCAAGCTTGAAGCGACTGGTGCCGTACGAAGGGTGGTGCGCAATTGGTTTGCCATCGCGTGTGTTTACACCCCATAAATCATAGGTTTTCAGGTTTTCTGCCTTGGCCCACTCAATGATGCCCCAGTGGAGCAGGTAGGGTGCCATCAGGGCGCGCTGCTCGTAGTCAGAACCTCCATGTAGGTAGGTGAGCACGTCGCCACAGCGGATGAGTAAAGCTCCAGCCACCGGTGTTCCATCAGCGGTACTGGCAAAAGCAAGGTGAACCATGTGGTCCGACTGAAGAGACTGCACAATTGATTCATAGTGCGGGCGCTCAAAGCTTCTAATCTCGTGGTGGGAACTGGTTTTTTCTATCAGATTCCAGAGCGTGTCAAATTCTTCAATAAAGTGACTACTTACTATCCGGATAGTAAGCCCAGCCTTCTGTGCAACTTTAATGTTGTATCGATGCTTCTGGTGCATCTCTTCTAAAATCTCAAGCTGAGCTTTCTGCAGATCGATCGCTACGGTTTGGGGAGGCTGAATTGAGCGCTTTACCGTACGCAGGCGACCCTTAAACGTTTTGCGTAGGGTCTGTTCAGCGGCAAGAGTGTCGGGTTGAATGCGAATAAACCACGGATTGCCCGGCAAGTCAGGAAGCTTCCAGTTTTCTGGTACGGGAATACGGCTTCCACGCCAAAAACTTCCCTTTAACGGTAGGAGGATTTGTGTAAACAGTGTGTCAGTCTGCGAATCGCGATGTACGAGCGGGTAGTCGTGCACCAGGTGCGCTTCCCAGGCAGCTGAGTGTAAGAAGCGTGAGAGTGGTTCAACGTGAGGATGGTCCATTAATCCAGCCTAGCATATTTCAGAATCAATTTGACTGGTTGACGTAAGGGACATACCATAAAGCCATGGTAATGAAAGAAGTCTTCTGGAAGGATGTTGAGCGAGCTCCGATTGCCGAGACTCCTACCACAGAGTCTCCGGCTAGGCGTGAGCGCGTACCAGGCCTGCGGGGTGCCTTGGAGGGGTTGCGAGGCCTTGGGCAACGGTTAAACCTGATTTCTGCAGATGCATCAGCCGCTGAGGCGATTGCAATTGACGGAGGCGATGCCTTTCGACAAGAGATTGCCGAGAAAGGTCGCTCCCTCGTGGGAGATTTGCTGCAGAATACCGGAGAATTCCTCGAAGCCCGTGTTATTACGGCAAAAAATGCCTTTGCTAAACCAACGGCTTGGGTAGCAGGCTGGCGTGAGCGATCTGCTCAGCGCACTGAGTTTGCCGAGCTACGCCGGGTTGTTGCTGAGCAGGAAGAGCAGCTGTTTAAGTTAGACTTTGAAATTGATATTTTTGAACACCGTCGCCACGACAAGCACATTCGCGAAAATGTGGACGACGCCTACTACTCACGCGCCCTGGCTAAAGGCAATCTAGCCGCAACGGGGAAGGTCGCCGAGTATACAGAGCTCTACTTTGATCCGAATACCCACAATGCCGCGTACCAAGAGGCGTACCAAAAAGGTGATATTCGTACCATGCTCGAAATTGATTTTAAGGAAAATGGCGGAACGGGAGAGGTTCGAACACTTATGCAGCAACTTGCGTATCAAAAGAGCCTGCTTATATCGAGCCGAGAAGCCACAGCGCAGCGATTGGCTGGACTTCGTCAGCGCATGAGTAAATTCACTCAACCATCATGAGCGAGCAAGAGCTACTAGCCAAGGAGATTTCGGAGCTTGAGGAAATTCAAGAATTTTTAGATGGTCTCCTACCTCAGCTCGAGGAAGCTATGGACCACTACGACCTAACGATGGCTGAAACAATAAATAATTACACCGACAAGGTTGATTCGATCGAAGCAAAGACGAAAGAACTTAAAGAAAGCACCAAACAAAAGGTGACAGCTCGTCGCGCAATTGCTACTGCCTAAATCTGGCGCAGACAGTGTTTTTCCGCTAGAGTGCTGAGGTATGAACGAGCTCCCTAAAGCCTATATCGCATCCGAACACGAGGACCGCATCTACAAAATGTGGGAGTCTTCTGGTGCCTTTAAACCACAGGGAGATGGAGAACCGTGGTCGTTGGTAATGCCACCATTTAATGCCAACGGCAACCTGCATATGGGGCACGCGCTGGTATGCACGCTCGAAGATATAATGACACGCTACCACCGCATGAAGGGCGATCGCACGCTCATGGTAATGGGCACCGACCACGCAGGTTTTGAAACCCAGATTGTATTCGAAAAAAAGCTCGAAAAAGAAGGCCGGTCACGGTTTCAGATGACCCAAGAACAGTTCCGCGAAGAAACGATGGCTTTTACACTGGCAAATAAGCAGAACATCGAGGATCAGGTTCGCATGATGGGTGCCTCAACCGATTGGGATACTAACCGGTTTACCCTAGATGAGAAGGTAGTTGAGCGGGTCTACAAAACCTTCCGTAAAATGTATGAAGAAGGTCTGATTTACCGAGGTGAGCGTATCGTAAACTATTCGGTAAAGTACCGCACTGCCTACTCCGAAATCGAAGTGCTACACGAAGATCGAACCGACCCGCTGTACTACATAAAGTACGGCCCGATCACGATTGCTACCGTGCGCCCAGAAACCAAGTTTGGCGACAAAACAATCGTGGTGCACCCAGACGATGCTCGCTATCAAGAGTTCATCGGTAAATCCTACTCGGTACAGATCGCAACAGGCGAGTTCATTCAAATGAATGTTATTGCTGACGACGCCATTAAGCCAGAGTTTGGCACGGGGGCCATGACGATCACTCCAGCGCACGATCCGATCGACTTTGAGATTGCCCAGCGTCATAATCTGCCAATTACCCCAGTTATTGGGATGGATGGAAAGCTTCTCCCCATTGCCGGCGAGTTTGCAGGCATGAAGTCAGTCGAGGCACGTAAGGCAATCGCCGAAAAGCTTCAGGTCCTTGGTCTCATCGAAAAGATTGACGAAAACTACCGCCACTCGGTAGCTCTATGTTACAAATCACTGCAGCCAATTGAACCAATGGTAATGCCGCAGTGGTATGTAAAGGTTCGGCCGCTGGCTGACCGCGCCATTGAGGCAATCGAAAAGGGTGAGGTGCAGTATTTCCCAGAAGGGTACAAAAAGATTCAACTTGACTGGCTGAGGGGGCTACGAGATTGGAATATTTCACGCCAGATTTGGTGGGGAATTCCAATTAAGGATGCAATGCCAGAGGTTCCCGAAGTTGCTAACGATCCTGACATCTTTGATACTTGGTTTTCATCTGCCCAGTGGCCAGTTGCTGTTATGGAAGCAATGGGCGAAGACTACCTTGAGCACTTTTACCCAACCTCAGTTATGGAAACCGGCCGTGACCTCATCTTCTCCTGGGTTACCCGTATGTTAATGATGGGCCTTTATCTCACCGATAAAGTACCGTTTAAGAACGTGTACTTCCACGGCATGGTAAACGACGCCCAGGGCAAGAAGATGAGTAAGTCGAAGGGGAATGTAGTCTCTCCGGTTGAACTCGCCGCAAAGTATGGTGTTGACGCACTCCGCTTTGGGTTGGTTGTTGGAAGTGCTGCTGCAGGCGACTTACCGCTACCAGAAGAAAAAATTGTTGGGGGCCGTAACTTTGCGAACAAGCTCTGGAACATGAGTCGCTTTGTAATGATGCAGATTGGTGACCGCAAGGTTGAGGATCTTCCAGATAACGCTCAGTTTAAGGCAAAGCTTCAGGGAAGGGATAGTGAAGGTCGGCCAGGCTACAGAATTACGAATAAAGATGGGCGAGGACTTGAATTGGCTGATCTGCTGGTAGAACTAAAGAAAACTGGGTTTACCGCGGCGGACTTCAAGATTCTATTAGCTATACATTGTTCAATCACAGATATTTCAGACCACCTAGAAAACTACCGTTTCGCCCAAGCAGTACAAAAGCTACATGAGTTTGCGTGGCATGAGTTTGCCGATGTCTACATTGAGGCGGCTAAGAACCAAAAGGAAGAAGGTGCGGATACAATAACTGATAAAACAGCCGCTATTCTTTGGTATAGCCTCACCAACATTCTCAAGCTTGCCCATCCCTTTATGCCGTTTGTAACAGAAGCGATTTGGCAGAATCTGCACGAAGGTAAGGGGCAGCTCATTGCAGAGAGTTGGCCGACGCAAGAATAGCCGCGCATGGTGAAAGATCTTGCGCCTAAACGATACTCAGCCAAACGAGCGATACTCATCCTCTTACTTGGCATTGCCCTCCCAGCCCTGATCGCCTACCAGCTCGGCTTGCCGATTCGTATGTGGGCGAGCGACAGATTTGTGATGCGAGGTGATGCCTACCTTGCCGCCCGTCAGTTTGACCAAGCACAAGCAGAGTACCGTCGCGCGTCGCGCGTGTATGATTTGAACGCGGCGGCAGTGGATCGTCTCTCACTCGCAACCGTTGCCGCTACCGACCCACGGGTTGCCCGCTCATTTTTTGCTGAGCAGGGGAATACCTCACTCGTACGCATGATTGATGAGGCAACCGAGCAGTTTGTAACGCCGAAAGCTGCTCTCACCAAGTCGATAGAACTAGCAGAGGTTGGCGAGTACGCGCTGGCGCGGTACCCGGTAGAGACGGCTCTCACGCTCGATGCGAAATATCCCGAAGCCTGGCACCAGGCCTATCTTGTGTATGAAAAACTTGCGGAACTAGACGCAAGGTTCCGTCCCAAAGCCGATAGTGCTCGCGCTGCTCGGGATGCGCTCTCGCCAAATTGGCTACTTCCCACTCCATAGTTTCAGGTTGCTACTCCGTGGGTATATAATAATTGCATGGGATTATTGCGGACCTCCCGCTACTCTTGGGCTACGCGGTTTGTTGCGGCGTTTTTGGCGTCTGCCCAGATTGGGGTAGGCGTTTTGAATTCTGCCTCAGTTGCCCTAGCAGCTGAACAAGCTCCTACGCCAGTCGCTACTGCCGCACCAGCCGCTACACCTAGTCCAGAAATCACACTCGCCGATTTTGGCTGTGCTATTGATCAAACCAAAGCCGGTACGCAAGATCTGATAGTCAGTGCCCGCGACATGTTTGGCGGTGTTGGTGCCACGTACTCGTTTACCCACCTAAAACTCAGTTTAGTAACCGACCAATCTGCTCGGGCTGAGATTTTTCGTGCGGAGGTTACCTCAGCCGACGCTGCTACCTACTCCGCAGACGCACTTAAGCGTTCGGCTTGGGTGAGCCTTGGATTAGCTCAGAGTGGGTATCAGGGACTCATAACAACCGATACTGAGAGCAATGGAACATTTTTTGATGGCACGGCCGAGGCAGGTAAGCAGTACCTCTACCTGTTTCGAGCAGATACCACCATGCAGCCGACTGATGCAAGTTGTGCAGTAAGTGGCACGGTTACGTACGCGGGCACATCAACAGAAAACTTTAGCGCTGTCGTAGATAAAGTGGCTACAGGTGGAAGGAGCGCAGTAGAAGAAGAGCGAAACCTGGCAGTAGAGTTCTTTGGTGACACACAATGCGGTAACGTCCTAAAGGTAGTAGCACGGCCATGGTTGATGATTGCTGGGCTTGTGTGTGGGCTTGTGGTTACGGTGCGGGCGTTTAGTATTTACTTCCTGTACCAATCCATGGCGTTTTTGGCCACTGCTTCGGGTATTAAGTTTACCTCTGACATTGATGTGTCAGACTTTATCCTCTCAGCGATCATCCCACAGGAGTTTATTGGGATTGACCTGCAGAATAAGCTTGTTGGCATAAATAGTGATGGAGTCGCAAACGGGGCCGGAGCCACAATGGGGAGCGTTGTAATTACCGGGCATAGTTTCTTGCTCAACATCGTGAATACCTTGTTAGTATTGGGTTTTATTCTTATCGCCCTGGCTAACATTCTCCAGATTCAGGTTAAAACCTACGAGCTAAAAAAGATGTTACCCACCCTTGTAGTGGGCTTTATAGTTGCAAACTTCAGTCTATTTATTATTCGCGCCGGGCTGGAAATAGTGACCATTGTGGGTCAGGGATTATTTGAGGTGAACGGAGCATCAATTATTTCGACGAGTCAGCAGAGTTTGGCAACTACCGCTCCGGCGGCACAGAGAACGAACGGCAGGAGCCAAACAGTGTTTATACCGCCGAATATTTCAGATCCGAAAACTACAGGGTATACGGCTCCTGGCTGTGCACCTAACGCACCAGCCGATCTTTGGTGTTTTGTACGGGCTGTGAGTTCAGTTGGAGGAAATCCAGAGGCCCGCCTTACCGTTCCCAAATCATTTCAGGCGCCTTCTGGGTGGGCGGCACTGAATCCCTGGGCCTGGTCTGGCGCCGCAGTAGACTCCCTCGAGGAGCCTGATTGGACGGCGATTATCATGCAGGCGATACTCAACCTGCTTGTGCTCTTTAATGCGGTTATCTTCTTCTGTCTGGGTGCAGTATTCATTATTCGGACGATCGTCATATACTTCTTGGCGCCGCTCTCCCCGATAGGATTTATGGGCATGGTTGTTCCTCAGCTTAAAGCGATAGGTGATCCGTTTAAAAAGAACTTGGCGAACTGGCTATTTATGCCGCTTAATACGTTCTTCTGGATTTGGCTTGCCTTCATGTGGGTTCGCACCTCATGGACAATTCCAGGGTTCAACGCTGTTTTCCTAGACACAGATAAAGCAGCTACAGGTGGGGCAGTTTACTTTAACCTGCCAACAATTCCAGGGATTATCACGTACATCTTCATGATGATCTGTATGATGCGCGCTCTAAAGACCCCAGATAGTATGGCGGGCGAGCTTAAGGGCCTGGTGGGTAAGATCACTGCTAAGCCGGGCAAACTCTGGGAAGCAACGGGGGGGAAGCAGATCGAGCGTGCCAAAAAGTTTACCTCGGGTGCGGCAAAGTTTGCTACAGGATTTGGACTAGACAAGGCCGAAGGTCTATTGAAAATGGCTGGGGCGAATAAAGCAGTTAAGTCAAAGCAGGGTACATTTACCGCCCTGGCCACTACTGACTATAACAAGGCAAAAGTAGCCCATAATAAAGGTGTGAATGTGGAGGCCATGAAGATCAAGAGAGAGGCTCACGCAAATGGTAACTTCATTACGGCACAGGAGGCGCTTGCACAGGCTAAACAGAAGATTGGTCCAATGCAATCGCAGGCTGATTTCGTTAAAGGGCGAGTCACCGCGTACTCAGAGGAAGAAAAGAAGAACTATCTGAGAGATGAGAGCAAGCAGAATGCAGTTGGCTGGCTGCGAGGGTTAGGAAAGCGCACCGATACGTTGATTCAAAAAATGGAAAACTCGAATAAAGCGTCTGAGCAGAAACTGGAGAGTCAAATTAACGTTCGCCTGGCCATGAGCTCAAACCGCCTGCCAGGTGGATTGCTGTACCGCCATGCTTCGGATCGAGCTAAAGAAGATGCACTTATAGCCTCTTCTGCTGATGCTGCGACAAAATCAAAGATTGAAGAGGATTTTGCGACAGGCGGCCCATTGCCTGGACTAGCTATGATTAACAAGCAGCAACGACGCGAGGTTGGGATTCGTAAGAGTGCCATGGAAAACAAGGCAAAGGCAACAGAATCGAAAGAAGCCTACGAAGCTGCTTTTGTGTACGCCGCACGCCAGTATTCCATGGGGAAGAATATGGACAATATCACGGATCCAGTTGAGAAAGAAATGCTGAAACAGGCCGGAAAGAATATTAAAGCAGAGTTCGGCGAAGAGGTTAAGAAGGTTAACCTTAGCGACATGGGGAAGCGCTCTTTTGATCCTAAGCATGACGATAAATTGTGGAAGGCACTACTGGCTGGAGGCGCATGGAACGCTGATGCAAGCGCGTTTGCTACAGATGATGCAGAGCGCAAAGAGATAAATACTGCTGCTCACCAGTACGGCAGAGTGCACTCAGGCATTACGTCCGCAGGAAACGTCGATAACCACGAGGTTCTAGCTGCTTACGTGAATCAGCTAAATTCATGGCTCTCACAGTCAACCAATCCTGAACTACGATCACAAATGGCAGATGTGATGAAGGCATTTAAAGATGTACAAACAGCTCACACTGTGTTTACCACGAACCGTGACGATACCTCAAAAAAGAACTACTCGGCCAAGATCTCAGCTTTCAATGCGGTGTATAACAAAAAGATTGGCGATAAACTCGAACTCCTATCTGAGAACCGTGGCAAGTACGCGGTATAACTCCCATGAATACTACACAAGTTTTCACTGTTGCTAATAGTTTACGTCCCTGGTTGATGCAGCGCCCCACCGAGTCGGAAATCTTAGAGTATGCCAAGCGCTTAACAGATGAGCAGGTTAAGGAGTTGCAAGAAGCTCTTATAGTTTTGATGCGCGAATTCTATGACGAGCTATTCGTGTTCATGAAAAGTATTGGCTGGGGGCCCTTATTTACCGATCGCCAAATTAACGACCAGTTTGCGACATTTGCAGACTTGACCCAGTACAATGCAAGCTCAGTTGCAAAGAATCTCTCACAGTTCTTAAACTTTCCAACGCTACCCCAAGCACCATCCGAGCTGCCCAAGGCAGTGTGGGGGTTTTTGGCAGTTTGGAGTTCGGCGGTAAGCTTGAAAGCGGCACCATACTTCTTTGAGAACAGTTTGCTCGTTGATTCACTCCTGACTACTTCACTTACAACGGCTGCACAATTTGAAAAGATGAAGGAGGATACACTTGCGCTTCTGCAGCGAGATGAAGAGCACGCCGACTCAGGAAAGCCTTATTCCCCCGGTGAAATAGATACCGACACCACACACTTTAAATCACTCGGGTTCCTACCTGACGATTTTGCCAAATCACTCGGCGAAAACCAATATGGTTACGATCGCCTAGTAATTACACAGCGTATTCTACGCGTGCTCAGTATTGTAGACATATTAGGCTTTGAGGCGGCAAAGGCTAATCCTGCACTGGTTAAAGAGAGGTTGTGGCAGGTCCTTCGGTTAAGTGAAGAAGACGCCGTTATGGTTGTACTAGAGACCGAGCGTGAGCTAAAGAATAATCCTGACACCCATCTCCAGGAGGAGGCTGCGTTTCTTGCTAGGACATGGACCCCTGAGGCTATTCTTGGGCACACGGCTGCCCAGAAAACACTTGAGCGTATTGCAAGCTACACAAACGAGGCTAAACAAGCCTACCGCGAAGTGTTCGGCAACATGATGATTCAAAATCCATTTGTACAGTATACGTTCGGAGAGGAAAACGCACAGGCTGTAATCGGGGTGTTAGAATCTGAGTATGACCTTGCCGTTGTGCGTCGGGTGATTGATGCCCTTAAGGAAGAGCTGATTTTAGATGAGATTGCCAACGACGCCGAGACAATTCTTACTGAGATCTCAGCAGTATTCCAAGCCTTACCTATAGTCGCCGAAGTCCCACGGTACAGCCGTGCTGCAGTTCAACTGAATTAATTACAGAAATATGCCAGCTATACATGCCCCAAAAATTGCCGTATCCGGTGCTGCCGGCGGTGATGCGAGTAAAGAAGGAGAAGCTGGTGCGTACGCCATTGGCCGCCAGATTGCGCTCCACCACGCCATTACCTTAACAGGGGCAACAAGCGGTGTTCCTTACGTTGCAGCGCGCGGTGCAAAGTCTGCGGAAGGGAGTGTTATTGGCTTTTCTCCCGCCACCTCACTACTTGAGCACATGCATAGCTACCGGTTACCGGTACGTCACCATGATACGATCTTCTTTACAGGAGAAGGATATGCCGGCCGTGACATTCTGCTCGTGAACATGGCCGATATCGTAATCGAAATCAGTGGTCGCATTGGTACGCTCCACGAGTTTACCCATGCCTTCGAGCGCGGCAAGATTATTGGAGTACTCAAAGACAGTGGCGGCACGATTCATCACATACCCGAGATTCTCAATGAGGCACATCGAGGTAACGGAAAAGTGATTGTAGAGGCCGATCCGCACGTCTTAGTAAAACGACTTATGGAAAAGTACCGTGAAACATTAGTCAACTTGTAGTACAGCAGGGTAGAACCAGCTATCATAAGCCTATGAAACGTATTGGTCTCGGCATACTGCTTGCTCTTGGTTTTTTTGTAGCTTTGGCGAGCATTTCTTTTGCCTCGCTTGCCTACGCCTACCGTGACACCTACTACCCAGGAGTGCGCGTTGCTGGCATTGAGCTAGCTGGAAAGACCAAAGAAGCGGTCGCACAAGATTTTCTCGCTCGTTTTGGCAAAATTAGTAGCCGGCCGGTTACCGTGCTGGTTGATGATATTACGGCTGAGCGCGATGCTGCCACAGGCGCCTACCCACAGATTACCTTAGAGAGTTCCGCCTCTGAACTGGGGCTGAGCATTGATGTCACCGATCCTCTTGAGAAGGCCTGGGCCGTTGGGCGCCAAGCGAACCCGGTTGAGTGGTTGCAGGTGGTAGTTCCCGCTTTCTTTACTGCAAACAACCGTGCGGCAAACTACAGCCTCGACACTACGAAGGTTCAAAGTTTTGTTGAGACCCAAGTGGCTACAAAAGTAATTGCCCCCCAGCCGGCAAAGCTTAATATTTCAGGCGACAAAATAATGGTTGAAGATCAGAAGCCAGGCACTTCTATTGATATGCCTGCGCTCAATGCTGACCTCATAAGCAGCCTGCCAAGTGTTCTCGATGGAGATGCCGCAGTGGTGCGAGCCAAGGTATCTCTCGTAGATGCCGACGTTAACCGCGCTACGCTCGAGCCATTGGTTACACAGCTAACTCTGCTGAGCGAGTTAAAGCTGAGCATGACTGACCTGAACGACGGTGTGCTTCGTCCAAATAAAGCGCAGATGCTCTCATTTTTCACGCCAGTGCAGGGAGAGGATCAAAAATTGGGCATTGATGTAAACTCCACAACACTCGCAAATTTTATTAGTTCGAATGGGCCGAAAGAGCTCGACGTGAATAAGTCTACTGCTGAGGCTGCAAAAACGCTGCGAGCAGCTATTAAGGATGCTGAACAAACCAGTGAAGTTGGAACCTTACCACCTCGCCAGTTTGCGCTTACCCGCAAGCCGGTAAAGGTGGTAACACCAGGAGTCTTTACCCTTGGCTTGTTTGAAGGGAAGTACATTCAGGTAAACCTGAGCGATCAAAAACTTTACCAGATTGAAGGAAATACGCTCGTTAAAACTTACATTGTCTCAACAGGGAAGTGGTCTACACCAACGCCACGCGGCACGTTCCGCATAGGTGTAAAGCATCCGCGCGCCTACTCTGCTGGCTTCGGTCTCTACATGCCGTACTGGATGAATATCCTAGGAACACCAGATGGAAGTGGATCAGAACTGCGCACTGGGGAGTACGGTCTCCATGAGCTCCCTGAGTGGCCAAACGGCTATAAAGAAGGTCAGAGCCATCTTGGTACTCCGGTTTCACATGGTTGTGTTCGATTGGGTGTTGGAGATGCAGCTGCTATCTACGCCTGGGCCGATAGCGGTACGCCAGTTGTTATTTTCTAGCGCAAGTACGTACTAAAAAAGAGCCAGAGGGCTCTTTTTTGTTCCTGTAGAATCTAATCTTTTGTGACTTTGGCGGTGCCAGGAACAAAAGATTATGGTTTTACTGAACTCCAGTCAACTCCCGGTGCCTGGCCATCGTTAATGTAGGAGTAGGCGGTAAGCGCGGCAGTGGCGCCTTCACCAGCTGAAACCACAGCCTGCTTGTACGGACTGTCTGTAAGGTCTCCAGCCGCAAAAACACCCGATGTTGAGGTCTCCATCTTCTTGTTGGTGATAACCTGATTCATCTTATCGAGATCGACGAGCTCACGAATGAGGCCGCTGTTTACAATAAACCCAATCTCTACAAATACTCCGTGCGCCTCGATGGTGCGTAGGGCCTCGGTAGGGTAGCTACCATCTTCATTCGGTGTGACGGTTGCAGAGGCGACAACTAATCCGGTGCCGTACTTGCCATCTCCGAGTACCTCATGCGGCACGCTACTCAACACCAATTCAATCTTTGGTTCATTCTTGATTTGCTCGAGCAGAACAGCCTCTCCGCGGAACTCATCGCGGCGGTGTACCAGGTATACCTTCTGACAGATTTTGGCCAGAATGAGTGCGCCTTCCATCGCGGAGTTTCCACCGCCAACAACAATGGTGGTGCGATTTTTGTAGAGCGGAGCATCGCAGGTTACACAGTACGAGACGCCCTTGCCGGCGTACTCCTTTTCACCCGGAATATTCATACTACGAGGAGTTTTGCCGTAGGCAAGAATTATTGCCTTTGCGGAGTACTCACCCTTGCCGCCAGTAATCAGAAAGTCCTTTTCTCCTCGCTTTGTGATGGCTGAGACTTCGTCGTAGGTAATTTTTGCTCCCCACTTTAGAGCCTGTGCCTGCATGGCCTGGGCTAGCTCGGGCCCACCGATAAAATCGATAGCCGGGTAGTTTTCGACGCTCGGCGTTGTAGCAATTTGGCCACCAATATCCTTAGTGATAACCAGCGTTTTAAGAGCGCGACGCCCAGCATAGGTTGCTGCAGAGAGGCCGGCACAAGCACCGCCGATAATGATTACATCGTATTCCATACAGATCAGTATGGCAGATAGGTTGGCTGCGGTATATACTGTTGGTATGCGCACAAGAAGGGGTTTTACTATGGTTGAGCTTATAGTCGTGATGACGATTGTTATTGTGCTTACCGTTCTCTTCTTTGCTTCCTACACTAAGGTAAAAGCTCGTGCTCGCCTAAGTCGCACCACTACCGAGCTTACCCAAATCGCGAGTGCCCTCAACCAGTACGCGCAGGATAACGGGGGGTACCCTGCCGATGTTTCACGTTCAGTGCCGCCTGGTCTCGAAAAATATATCCAAGGCGGAGTCTGGCCAACCAGCGCCTGGCCAAATGGGGTATTCGACTGGGATAACTGGACACACCCTACAAACGGGCAGCAGATTTACCAAATTAGCTACCGTCTCTGCGATAACAGTGACCCTATTGCGAGTTGTTCTGACCCTGATTTGTTTCCAAACTTTGTGCGAAACAGTAGCATCTTCTACTGCGTGTCTGGCCCCTGCATCCCGCACGAGGCTTCGCCAACCGTGCCTGGGTACTGTGTAAACTGTAAGCCAAAAGAGCAGAACTACACCCCATGATTCGCGCGAAAGGATTCACTCTTACCGAACTATTGGTTGTGACTATGGCCCTTGCTCTTGTCGCAACATTTACCGTGCCAACGTACCAGCTGATTCTGTCGCAGCTGCAGTTAAACCAAGCTGCAGAGCAGGCCGCAGATCATGTACGCACGGCACAGCAGCGCACGGTAACTGAGCAGATCGTCTACGGTGTTACGCTTACTACTAACGCGACGAGCATTCCGTTATTCCAAATTACCAACCCGAATACGATGGCAAAGTCTACAATCGAAACATTGAGTTTGCCAGATAACATCAGGATTTCTACGGTAAGTTTTAGTGGTCAAAACGACGTCCGGTTTACTACCGCAGGTGCCCCTTCTACCAGCGGAAGCTTTGTAGTGCTCGACACAGTGCGTAATCGCACACGCTTAGTAGAAATCAGGCCTTCTGGAAATATTCGCGTAGGAAGTGAGCAATGAGGCGGCGTGGTTTTACCTTTCTTGAGTTACTTGTTGCCCTCACGCTTTTCTTGGTTGGCATGGTAAGTGTACTCCAGATTTTCCCGCTTAATCGGCGCCTGCTAAACCAAACTTCTCAGACAACTCAGGCGGTGTTTTTGGCGCAAGAAGAAATTGAAAAGGTTCGCAGTAACGACTACACCGCACTACCAGCCGGAACGTACGCAGCTCGTACGGCTGTTACCAGTGATACGACAAGCCCGCTTAGCATTTTTGATAAGCAGGTGGTGATTGTTCAGGTGGATACCAACCGTGCGACTACGGTCACAGACACGGGGATTCGTCGCGTTGATGTTACGATTTTTTGGACCGAGACGAGTGTCGAGCGCCAGTACAGGGTGAGCACGTATGTATTCAGTCCGAGCCATAGCTACGATAACGTAACAAATGCAGCACCGGGGGCAACCAGTGCAAACTAAGCGAGCCGGCTTTAGCCTAACCGAGTTGCTAGTGGCTCTTGTGGTTGCTGGTATTCTGATTGCTCTTTCAACCTCAATTTATAACGTATTCCGGGTCTCGGTTTCACGTGATACGGGCCGGGCGAATGCCGTACAGAATGCGCGCATAGCCACCGATCGATTGAGTCGCGAGCTGCGGCAGTCACCAGCCGTAGTCACAGATATACCAATTGATCCAAGTGACACCTCTGTGGCACAGCCAGGTCAAATTGAATTTGAGGATGGACATGCAAACAATCTGACGTACCGTCGCTACTACCTGAGCGGCACCACATTAACACTGCAAGTGAAGGAGTACTACTTTGCGGGCTCACCAAGCACTCGAGTACACTGGAATCAGACTGGCCCTGGTGGTGTCACCCCCGTCTCTTCAGTGATAAGTACACAGGATGTGGCTGAGATGGTGAAAAGTTTGGTGCTGTATGGTGACACCGAGATTCAGACAATTATCACAACGGGCGATGAGGGAATTGCCGATTACGTGCTGCGCACAAC
>CALBLZ010000113.1 GCA_937895715.1 uncultured Candidatus Berkelbacteria bacterium | reverse complement strand
GAGCGCGTCCCTGATAAGGACGAGGTCCCTGGTTCGAATCCAGGCACGCCCACCATTTGTGGATGAGCCGACAAAACATCTTGTTCAACCATTTCCCCGCCATGCGCCGCGTTGCGGCGGGTGCCGGGGTGGTTCTTTGACAATTGCATAGGATGGGAACATACAATCTTCACCGATGAAGATCGTGAATCCGTGTGCGCTCGAAAGGGTGCGCACGGTGACCAATATTTTGGTCAAGTTAGAAAGGGCGCATAGTGAATGCCTTGGCATCCATAGGCGATGAAGGACGTGGTAAGCTGCGATAAGCACCGGGGAGCGGCAAACACGCTTTGATCCGGTGATGTCCGAATGGGGAAACCCCATCCCGGTTATACGGGATGATCTGCGGATGAATTCATAGTCCGTAGAAGCGAAACCAGGGGAAGTGAAACATCTCAGTACCCTGAGGAAAAGAAAGCGAAAGCGATTCCCTCAGTAGTGGCGAGCGAAAGGGGAACAGCCTAAACCGTCGTGTTTACACGGCGGGGTTGCGGGGCTGCGACATGGCAACAGCAAAGATAGCGGAAGAGTTCTGGAAAGCTCTCCCATAGAGGGTGATAGGCCCGTACGCGAAATCCGAGCTGTACCTAGCAGTACCCCAAGTAGAGCGGGACACGTGAAACCCTGCTTGAATCTGGAAGGCCCACCTTCCAAGGCTAAATACTAATGGATGACCGATAGTGAACAAGTACCGCGAGGGAAAGGTGAAAAGAACCCCTGCTAGGGGAGTGAAATAGAACCTGAAACTGTGTGCCTACAAGCTGTGGGAGTCTCGAGCAATCGGGATGACCGCTTGCCTTTTGCATAATGAGTCCGCGAGTCACGGTATGTGGCCAGGTTAAGTCCTTCTGGGACGGAGCCGTAGCGAAAGCGAGTGCCAAATGCGCGTTTAGTCGCATGCCGTGGACCCGAAGCCGTGTGAGCTACCCATGACCAGGATGAAGCGAGGGTAACACCTCGTGGAGGTCCGAACCCGTGGCCGTTGAAAAGGCTTGGGATGAGTTGTGGGTTGGAGCGAAAGACTTATCAAACTCGGTGATAGCTGGTTCTCCTCGAGATAACTTTAGGGTTAGCCTGCAGGAATGCTCGTCGCGGAGGTAGAGCACTAATTGGACTAGGGTCCTTACCGGGATTCCGAAGCCAGTTAAACTCCGAATGCCGCGTCAGTCACCTGCGGAGATAGACTGTGGGGGATAAGCTTCATAGTCGCGAGGGAAATAGCCCAGACCGCCAGCTAAGGCCCCCCAATCCGGTTAAGTGCGTAAGGATGTGAGATCGCGAAGACAGCTAGGATGTTGGCTTAGAGGCAGCCATCATTTAAACAGTGCGTAACAGCTGACTAGCCAAGTGATCTCGCGCCGAAAATGAACGGGACTAAGCCGGATGCCGACGCTGCGGATGTCATTCAGATTCGTCTGGATGGCGTGGTAGAGGAGCGTTCTCTATGGGTCGAAGGAGAAGGGTAACCGACTCTGGACCGTAGAGAAGTGATCATGCGGACATAAGTAACGATAAACCAGGTGAGAATCCTGGTCGCCGAAATCCCAAGGTTTCCTGGGGAAGGTTCGTCCACCCAGGGTTAGTCGGTCCCTAAGCGGAGGCCAATTGGCGTACGCGATGGAAAGCAGGTTCAATATTCCTGCACCGCACAAATGGCGTTACCAACAATGGAGTGACGCAGCAAGCAGAGTCAGCCATCGACTGGAAGTGATGGTCCAAGCCCGTAGGAGGTTCTGGTTGGCAAATCCGCCAGGACACCACTCCGAAAGGTGATGGGACGTGGAGGCTACGGCCAAAGCGGATTGGCTCGGGCTCAACTGCCAAGAAAAACTCCTAGTGAGTCATTTGAGCGACCGTACCTTAAACCGACACAGGTGGGAAGGTAGAATATACCAAGGCGCGCGAGAGAAACCTCGTTAAGGAACTCGGCAATCTAGCCCCGTATCTTCGGTAGAAGGGGTCCTCTTCGACGTCAGATTATATCAAAGCATTGAAGAGGCGCAGTGAAAGGGCTCAAGCGACTGTTTAACAAAAACACAGCACTCTGCGAACTCGAAAGAGGATGTATAGGGTGTGACACGTGACCAATGCGGAAAGGTTAAGG
>CALBLZ010000112.1 GCA_937895715.1 uncultured Candidatus Berkelbacteria bacterium | reverse complement strand
AGTACAGTGATGGAAAGGTGAAAAGAACCCCGGCGAGGGGAGTGAAAGAGAATCTGAAACCGTATGCTTACAGACGGTCAGAGGGGGGCAACCCCTGATGGCGTGCCTATTGGAGAATGAGCCCGCGAGTCAATAGCAGTGGCCAGCTTAAGGGAGTGACACCCGGAGGCGAAGCGAAAGCGAGTCTGAATAGGGCGACAAGTGGCTGTTATTGGACACGAAACCAGACGAGCTAACCATGTGCAGGGTGAAAGTCCGGTGACACGGACGGGAGGCCCGAACTCACGTTTATTGCAAAAAACGGGGATGACATGTGGTTAGGGGTGAAATGCCAAACGAGTTTGGAGATAGCTTGTTCTCTCCGAAATAACTTTAGGGTTAGCGTGTGGTGATGACGACCGGAGGTAGAGCACTGAATGGGCTAGGGGGCTGTGAGCTTACCGAACCCAATCAAACTGCGAATGCCGGTCGGGGAGCCATGCAGTCGGACGACTGGAGATGAGTTCAGCCGTCGAGAGGGAAAGAACCCAGACCCCCAGTTAAGGTCCTGAAGTCCATGCTCAGTGGGAAACGATGTGGTCGTGTTGAGACAGCCAGGAGGTTGGCTTAGAAGCAGCCATCCTTGAAAGAGTGCGTAACAGCTCACTGGTCGAACGCGACTGCGCGGAAAATGGAACGGGGCTGTAAGCATGGCACCGAAACTAGGGACTTGACGCAAGTCAAGTGGTAGGAGAGCGTCCCCACAGCGGTGAAGTCGTTCGGGCAACGAACGGTGGAGTGGTGGGGAGTGAGAATGCGGGCATGAGTAGCGAGAACGTTGTGAGAACCAACGTCGCCGGTAGTCTAAGGTTTCCGACGGAAGGTCAGTCCGCGTCGGGTGAGTCGAGCCTAAGCCGAGGCTGAAGAGCGCAGGCGATGGATAGCAGGTCAAAATTCCTGCACCAGTGTGTGGAGCAAAGCAGACTACCGCTTGAAGGTAGGCACCAGCGGGTGGATGTTGGTGACTGCGGGAGAGGGGTCAAGAAAAGACTGCGGAGCGGTGAAGCATGCTGACCGTACCACAAACCGACACAGGTAGACGAGTAGAGGATACTAAGGCGAACGGGAGAACCTCTGTTAAGGAACTCGGCAAAATAGCCCTGTAACTTCGGGAGAAGGGGCGCCCCTGCAAGGGGGTCGCAGTGAAAGGGCTCTACCGACTGTTTACCAAAAACACAGGTCTGTGCTAACGCGCAAGCGGACGTATACGGGCTGACGCCTGCCCAGTGCCGGAAGGTTAAGAGGAGCGGTGCACGCTGCGAATTGAAGCCCCGGTGAACGGCGGCCGTAACTATAACGGTCCTAAGGTAGCGAA
>CALBLZ010000111.1 GCA_937895715.1 uncultured Candidatus Berkelbacteria bacterium | reverse complement strand
AAGATAGGAAAAGGTTGCAGCCAATCCATATATACCTGCTATACTGCTTACGTATATCCTATCCTACACTATGAGCGAGACTCCCCACCAGCACGACGAGAACAGCAAAACCACGGCAGGACTCGCTGACGCTACCGAAAAACGCATAGAGACCGAAAAAGGCGGTGCATTTATCGCCTCAGCCGCTGACTTTATCCGAACAGTAATTATTGTTTTTGCTCTCGCAACTATCTTGCGAGTATTCATTGTGCAGCCATTTGTAGTAGAAGGCAGCTCAATGGTCCCTCGATTTGAAACGAACGACTACCTCGTAGTCGATAAGATTTCCTACCGAGTTTCAGCACCTGAGCGTGGCGATATTATTGTGTTTCACTACCCAAACCAGCCAACCATCAACTACGTAAAGCGAATTATCGGGCTACCGGGTGAACGGGTTCGTATCGAGAATAATATTGTTACCGTTTTTAACACTGAGAACCCGCAAGGATTCACCGTTAACGAAAGCATCTACCTGCAACCGAGTGTTGTTACCGCTATTCCGGGCACCGGCAGCAAAGAAGTTGTTGTAACTGATAACAACTACTTCGTAATGGGAGACAACCGCCCTGCCTCGAGTGATTCTCGTGAGTGGGGGCTCTTGCCGCGCGAAAATATTATTGGTCGCGTCGTATTTCAAGCCTTTCCCCTCGCCCGAGCATCGTTTATCTCACACGCTCGCTACAACGAGTAGCTAGTTTTTTTCTGGGATTGTTGCACCAGCTGTGCGAGCTACCCACAGCTTGATTGGTGTTGGTCCGATATCGAAGTATTCACGCAGAATTCCCTCAATCTGACGACGGAGCGAGAAGTGTAGCAATTCTTTTCCTTGGGTATGAATGTGAAAGGTTGGCGGCTGACTATGCTCAAGGGTAATTCCAAGCACACTACCCATGCGTGGCAGCGTACGAACATGTTTAGAAACTGCCTCAAGGTCTTCTTTTTCTGGCACGATGCTCCAGGCAATAAAGCAGTTGTTAATAACCTTGCCCAAGTTTTCGAGGTTAATACCTTCTTGAGCGGAAATAAATACTACCGGCGCCCAGTACAAGAAACTTGCCTGATGGCGCAGTCGCTCCAAAAAGGCTGTCTGCAGCGCGTCATCTTCTGCGGTACCAGCAATCAGCCCCTTCTTATCGAGAACGGCATCCCACTTGTTCACAACAAGCACGAGTGGACGACCAGCATCGGTAATCTTTTGTACTACTTGTAAATCTTGGTGAACTAGCTTTTCGTCACCGTCTATCAGAAAGAGGGCGATATGCGCTGCATCGAGCGTTTCGAGGGTACGAATAATGCTGAATCCTTCGATTCCCTGCTTACCCTTCTCAATTTTACCGCGGCGTCGAATACCAGCGGTATCGATAATGCGAACAGTCTGCCACCGGGTGAATACCCGAGAAAAGAGGCTGTCGGCTGGCAGAACCGTATCTACAGCATCACGAGTAGTGCCGGCAATCGGACTCACTACCGCGCGATTGTCTTGGGTAAGCGCATTCAGAAGGGTTGATTTACCAACATTCGGTCGCCCGAGAATCGCCAGCCGCAGCTCACGATCTTCTTCTGGCTCTGGTGCTTCTACAGGATCTGGAAGGAGTGGGTTTAGTGCCTGTAGCAACTCGGTAACACCCGAACCGTGAATGGCGGACATTGGGACAATATCAAAACCAAACCGAGCAAACTCATACTGCAAAGTCTGGATTACTGCGTTGTCAGTTTTATTTGCAACCACCACCACAGGCTTATGTAGGCGGCGTAGGAGCTCAGCAACAAGTTCGTCTTGAGCAGTTACCCCAACCTGAGCGTCTACCACCCACAGGATCACACTTGCGGCATCGAGCGCTTTTTCTACCTGCAGCTGCATGCCAGCGCTAATCTCATTCTTTTCCTTAAGTGCAGGCTCAATTCCTGCCATATCAACCAGCAAGGCTTCCTTACCGAATACATTCAAGGTGCGCTCGAGACGATCGCGGGTGGTTCCTGGAATATCGGATATTACAGCATGCCGCTTTTTAATTAAGCGGTTGAACAGGCTCGACTTCCCCACATTCGGGCGGCCGACGAGTGCAATTGTTGGAAGCTCGGTCATAGTCGTTTGGTTATACCAGATTTGCGTCAGATTTGCACCCTTTCTTATAGTATAGGTCAGAAACTGGCTTCAGTCGTGATTCTCAGCTAGAGTGCAAGCAATGATCGCACACGTTGTTCCGGTTATCCGCTTGCGCCGCGCAACTACCTGGTGGTCCTACCGCGTACCGCCCCGTGCTCACGTTTCTCCAGGTTCACTCGTGGTAATTCCCCTGCGTGGACGCTCCGTCCCCGGCATCGTCTGGGCTGTGGACGACGACCAGAATTCTGACGCCACCGACAGAATTGAGCAGATTCTGGTATCTTCTCCGCTCATTCGAACGCCGGCCCGCAATTTTCTTGAGTGGCTGGCCGAAAGCAGCTCAACCTCTCTCTCGACTGCCTGCTACCTTAACTTGCCGAGCCTGCTTCGATCCTGGCCGTACCGCAAACCAACCCTAGAAGCTCTAAAGCAGTGGCGAGCACTCGAAAAGCCAGTCCACCAGCAGCTCTTCTTGCTTCCATTTGAACGTGAAGATGTAATATCCGCACTGCAAAAAGCCAGCCCGGAGAGTATTTCTTGGTTTGCAGGTGCAACCGAAACTGAGGAGCTTTCGCAGTGGCTCCAGATTAGCGCCGGCTCTGTACACACGGTAATCGGCCGTGAGCGCGGCGTGTTCACCAACTTTGCCAATCTGACGAGCTGTGTGATTCAAGACCCAGAAGACGTCTCCTACTACCACGAGCAAACTCCCTACCTTCCAATGACCGAGGCTGCACTTCACCTAGCAACCTGCTGGGGAGCCGAAAAAACCGTCCGATCGGCCTTTCCTGAGCCAATTCAATCCTTACTATGGCCTGATGCCATCGCCTTGGCCCCCGACCTCGTGGCAAAACAGGTAGTAATTAAAGAAATCCGTCAGAAAGAAATCATTAACGACGAGCTAGTTAGCGCCGTTCGGACCACGCTTGCAGCAAAAAAAGAGGTGGTTATTCTCTACAACGCCAAGGACCGTTTACAGAAAACAGATAGCGAGCCCTTTCCGCTGCTCATCCCCGGCATCGAGACGCTACGGACCAAGCTAGCACTACGCCTAGAAGCCCCCACATTGCCCACAGGCGTTCATTTCGACACTCGAGCAGTGTTTAAGCGTCGCTACACCAATGTCGGCCTTACAGTGGCTCTCAACATCGATCCCGTACTCTACCAGCAGAACTTTGCCGACGAATTCCACGGCTGGGCTGATTTGTATAAGCTACTGAGCTACCCGGCACCCCTGATAGTACAAACTGGTCAACCTGAGAATCCCGCGCTCCTCGCCCTACGTGAGCACCGCCTCACCAGCCATCTTCTGGAAAGAATCCAGGAACGAAAGGATCTTGAGCTACCACCGTTCTGTACCACTATTAGCTGCTCTATCGGAACCAACCAGGCTACAGAAACAGAAGTAGCAACGCTCTCTGATCTCCTCCGCGAAAAGTCTGGAGGCAAGTGGCGCGTCAGCGCTCCAGCTGAACGTCGCCGTCGAGCAGCAACTGTATGGGTGATCACGTTACATGCTAGTGCCGGCACACTTCTCCCCCAACCGCTTCGGCAAAAACTAGCCAGCCTAACCAGACCATGGAAGGTTGAGAGAAATCCGTGGTATGCACTCTAGGCGTCTTTTGCTATGCTCTGAGCAATGATTTTGCCAATCTTCACCGTTCCTCACGAAATTCTTACCACACCAACCAAGCCGGTTGGAGAGATTTCTGGTGATATCAAGCGGTTGATTGGTGACATGTTTGAAACTATGCACAATGCTCAAGGCATTGGCCTGGCCGCCCCACAGATAGGCAAGGGTATCTCCCTCTGCCTTCTCCAGTATATCGACAAAGAAGATAGCGTGCTCATTCCAAGCACTGTCCTCATAAACCACCGTATTACTTGTCCCAGCCA
>CALBLZ010000110.1 GCA_937895715.1 uncultured Candidatus Berkelbacteria bacterium | reverse complement strand
CATCGAGGTGCGTAGGGTGGTGCTTGCAATAGTTGGTTTGGAGATCGTTCCCACAGCAGTATTAGGTGCTCCAAAAACTGTTACGGTAGTACCTGTATTTGGGAGAATCGCTGTTACAGCGGCGGAAAACAGCGCTGGCTGCAGCGTTTCTGATCGGCCACTTGGACCCTTCCACTTTGGTAGAATTCTTCCCGCAAATTCCTTAGCGTACAAGCTGGCAAATCCACTTGCAGGAGAAGGTGGTTCAGCTGTGATGGACTTAAACACAAGCTCGGTATCTGTTCCACCAAGAGTCATGGTGTTATTGGTAGCGTCCCAGGTAAAGTCTGCCTCACCAGCGAGTGTGCCGCTACTATTATACTGAATGTTGGTGGTTGCCCCACCAGGTGTACCACCCCCACCCAAACAGTCAGTCCAGGTTGCGGCTTGGTAACAGCGGAACTTGCTCAAGCTAGTGTTGTAGTACATTGCGCCATCCGTACCAGATGGGTCGCCGGCGTCACTCTTAATATCGAGAACAAAGAGATCTGGGGTAGTTGAGCCACCACCGCCTGCGCCAATTTGGAGATTGGCAGTTGTGCCACTTCCTGCAGCTTGTAACGTAATGTTTCCAGCTGTGGTGGAGAAGGTAGAAGCGGCCCGGCCCTGGAGTACGAGTGCTTCAGCGGCTGCAGTATCGATATCGGTTGAAGCTCCTGAGAACACGAGGCCGGTACTACCAATCGTTTTATTGGTTAGTGTTTGTGTTGCGGTAAGGCCAACAATCGTATCGCCAGCTGAGGGGAGGGTAAAGGTGGTGCCGTCTGTGCCGTTAAATGTGATGGTATTGCCAATGGTAAATGTCTTTCCTGCCGCAATCGCTAGCGTGTTGGTGCCGTTGTTGGTGATGGAAAGACCGTTCATTGTTGCAAATACTGCAGCTCCAGCCGTGCTTACCGACCACTGTGCGTCAGACAGATTTAGGTCAGTACTACCCGATCCAACGGTTACCGCTCCGCTTGCTGCAACGTTAATAACAGTGGTTCCAACAGCTGCTACTCGCAATGGTCTCAGGGTGGAGCTTGCTGCTGTCCCGAGGGTCATTAGGTAGCCTGTGCCTGTGTTGTTCGAGGTGTCAGTTAGATTGAACAAATCGGTTGAGCCTGTTGCATTTCCATACGTGAAAGTAGTGGCATTACTACCCATGTTCAGCGAAAGACTGCCACTTGGGTTTGTGAGGGTGTTCCATGCGACGGTGACACTCGCAGTAATACAATCAGTCCAGGCACCTGCCTGATGGCAGCGGAACTTGTTGCTGTTTGCGTTGTAGTAGAGCGCACCAGAGCTGCCAGCAGGATCGCCGGAATCACTCTTAATATCGATAATTAATAGGTCGGGGGTAGTTGAACCGCCGCCCCCAGCTCCAATCTGTACAGTAGCAGTAGTGCCGCTGCCTGCTGGTTGGAAGGTAATGTTTCCCGCTGTTGTTGAGAAGCTTGATGCGGCCCGACCTTGAAACACTAGCCCTTCTCCAGGAGCAGTATCGATATCAGTTGAAGCCCCAGAGAAAACTAGCCCCGTGCTACCAACTGTTTTATTAGTAAGCGTTTGCGAAGTTGTGGTATCGGCAAGGGTAACTGTGCCGGTGGGGATTGTGGCGTTCGTGGTTCCGCCAACGGTGAGGGTGAGGGCCCCACCTGTTGTGGTAAAGGCGTCACCAAACGAAATTGTTCTGCTATTTGGGATAGTAAGCGTACCACTCGTGTTTGTAACAGTGAGTCCAGCAACCCTTTGAGCGTTTAATGCTTGCGGCACCGCAGTAAACTGAATGCGCGGTGACATTTCAGGATCACTATTAAAGGCGAGTCCTAGGTAGAGGTTGTCGGTGTTAAAATCGACCGACCCTGGGAGCGAAGTGCTAGAGCCGAGGTTGGTTTGAAAGACACCATCGGTAACAGTAATACTCTTGGTTTCAGTCCAGATTGGCGCGCCACCGCTCGCGGCACTGTAAATACCAAAGGTAAAGCTGTAGGAGCCATTGCTGACATTAGTACCGTTAGAATTCACCACCTTTCCCTGGAAGTTAATCAGCTGTACTGTGCCAGCTGCAGCTCGCACTTGGGTAACTGGAAAAGAGCCCAGTACCACAAAAGCTGCGATACAGAGCATCTGCAAAATACGACCGAGCCTAGGTGTGGGCTTCATCGTATATCTATACTACAGGATAAGTTAGCGCCGCTTCCAGTAACGAACACTCATTCGAATGCAGATTAGCAGCACAACCACACCGGCGGCACTAATAAGCAGAAATATATTTAGGGGGAGTAAGAAACTCGACTGGTATGCAATGGTGTACTCGTCGCGTCCGTCGTAGCGGAACGCCACCTCAGTGCGGTAGTTTCCCGGAACTGTTGCTTCTGCAATTTGGTTCAGCTCGCTTACGTACAACCTGCCACTCTCTGGGAGAAGGATGCTAGACTCATTATTTATTGTTCCTTTTGCTACCAAGTTCCCAAGGGGGTCGATAATTTGAACCGTGCCGCGGGGCACAACCTGGGTATTCCCCAGGTTTAAGAGTTGAACGCTCTGGGTAGAGCTAAGGGAAAATAGTGAGTGTTCTAGTACAAAATCTCCAACCCCAAGCCGTGGGCTTTCACCCCCTTCTTTTACAAGAAAAATGCTACTAACAAGCGCATCACGTAGCTGAACATTCTTTTCACCAGCAGCGGCTTCAGGCGAGCTTTGGGTAACCACAAGCGCAGTGTAGTGTCCGCCAGGGGCAAGCTCCGCCTCATTGGTAACACGTAGGTCTACTTTCCGACTCGCTCCAGGCTCAAGTGTGAATTCTGGCGTAGAGGTGCGAATCCACTTTTTCAGGCTATACCGTGAAGCTGCGGCGCCAAGTTGTGGAGTGCCGAGCGCGGTTGCCGAGAAATCCTCAAAACGTATCGTAACCAATACCGAGCTCGAGCTGTCGTTTGTAAGAGTTACCTCAGAAGTTGCCTCAGGTGCTGTTGCGCTGAGAGTGAGAGAAACTTGAGTAGGGCTAATACGCATCTAGAGAGGAGTGTTTTTCTTTTTCCGTAGTCGACGCACAATGGCACGTAGTAGGCTGATAAGGCCAAATAAGCTGAGAGCCAGTATAAGCACAGCAATAGTCATAAGCTTCCAAGGTAGTACCCAGAAGGTTACACTGCGCTCAGTCACTACATCCTTCAGTCCATTGTCGTAGGTCATTACTAAATCCGCTGTATAGCGGCCAAAACGAAAGTTAGCGGCATCTGCCAGATTCCATTCAATCTTTTCTACAACATCACCATCAGCATCACGGGTAACGGCTCCATTTTCGACCACCTGCTTACGTAGGGGAAATCCATCATTCCAGGAGGTAACAAATATACGCCTTGATTCGGGGAGAACACTGCCAGATTCGGGGTTTATCTCAATAAGCGCAACCTGTTTAGTGCCGCGCTTAATGAAAATATTACCATGCGGCGCAACGTGCACATTCCCAACGTTTTTTAGTCGCAGATTGAACTTAGCTGGTAGGTACTCAACCACGCTTTTCCCGATGGAAAAACTATCAAGCGCCAACTCGCGCACTGCGTCGGTTCGCTTAGTGTCTACAAGGATAAGTGAGGCAATGCCTCCCAACAGCTTATTCTGTCCGGGCTCAACGGGGGTATTTACATCTTGGTAGCGACTGAATACAACAGCAAAGTAGTAACTAAATCCGGCCGAAGTGGGTAGATCAATCGTAACTGCAACATCCTTCCACTCACCAGGAGCAATATCAAAACTAGAGGGAGAGAAGCTAACCCAGGAGGCGGTAAAATCATCCTCACCGAACTCGTGGAGGAGCGGCTTGCCGTCTTCTCCAAGTGCAGTAAAGTACATCAGAGTTACCTGAAGTTTCTCAGGGTTTTCTCCAGCATTCTTTACCTTAAGGACTATCTCTTTTTTTGTACCAGCTGGTATGTCCACCGAAACCGGAAGAGGATTGGTGACTAGATGGAGCGAACTTGGGGTTTGAGAGGAGGTTGCAGCGTGTACTGGCATTCCAGAACCCAGCACGAGCAATGCCAGCAGTAGGCCAGAATAGAACTTACACATGGGTGGCGCGGCGTCGGCGTCGCATAACAATAAATACTAATAAAGCCGGCAGAATCGGCACTGCGAGAGCGTATCCTATAACACGCCACGGGATTACCCAGAAACTAATGGTTTTTTCGAGGGGTACATCGCGCGTTCCGTCGTCGTACACGAGTGATAGGGTGGCGGTGTAGCGGCCAAAGCGAAGTTTATCCGGCTGGAAACCTTCCCAGCGCAAGACCTGCTCAGCGACTCCTTCGTTCGTAAGTACTGTGGCGCCAGACTTCACCATTTTTTCGTAGCGTGGGGTGGCGTCATTCCAGCTACTTGTAAACACACGGTTAGAGTCGGGGAGAATATTCCCACGATCTTTGTTCACATCGATTATGCCAACTTCGGTGTCGCCACGGCGAATAAATATATTTCCATAGGGAGCAGCGTGAACGTTTCCTGTATTGCGCACTCGAATCGAAAACGAGGCTGGTAAGAACTCAAGGAGGGGGCTACCGGTAGAAAAATCAATAAGCTGAAGTTCACGCTTAGCGCTTGGGTGAGCAACTTCAAGAATCAGCAGGGTTGCAACAGCTCCGCGTAGGTCATTTTTCTGCCCTCCAGACGAGGTCTCTTGGGCTGCTCGCTGAAAGGTGATGGCGTAGTTGTAATCGAGCGCTGCAGACTCGGGAACAGTAATTGTGGCGCGGATAGTGTTCCACTCACCAGGGCGAGCGGTGAACTCGGGTTGAGAGAATGTCATCCAATCTTTCCAGATATCACCACTGAAAAAATCGGTAAGCTTAGGTTTGCCTTCCTCACCAAATGCCCCAAAACGCATAAGGCTCAGCTTGAGAACCTCGTCTTGCTGGCCATCATTACGGACACGTAGGTCGTAGGTGCTTACGCTACCTGGTGAGACAGTTGCAGTAAGGCTGACTGGGGAAACGCTAAGCTGCAGCGATTGAGGCTGAGGATCGTCCGCAGCTAAAACAGGAGCAGCAGGGAGAATACTGCTAATACCAAGCAATAGTGAGAGTAAAACGCGATGAGACAGAATCCAGTAAATTAGAAGTTACCTGCCCCTATGACGGTAAGTGTATCAGAATAATCGCTAGCCGCAGCCTGTACTGCGCTGATTGCGGAACGTTCAATAAGGGTAAGTACATCACCGTCAGTAGTACCATCTGCAGATGCGATTGGCTGTAGTGATGTGCTCAAGGTGCCCCCAGCCGAGGTGGTGGTGCCATTGTATTCAGGATCGAGGGTAACGGTGCCGCTTCCAGTGCCAGAGTCGGTGGTGAGGTTTACGTCGAGCACATACCCGTTAGTGCCGGTGCTCAGGGTGCTTGGTGTGCCATCTACCGAGCCTGCAGTTGCTATGCTGCTACTTGCAGAAGCTGAGACCAGAGCGGCATTCGCACTCCTTACCCAGGCAATCCAACCGCGGCTGGCGTTAGTTGCAATAGTTACGGTGCGGCCACTTGTAGAAACAACAGAAGCTGGATCAAGGTTTCCAGTAAAGCTGTCAGAGTTACCACTTAGGGTAAAGCTGAAGGTTGCAGGAACAGTTGCAGTTACTACAATTTGGTCATTGCTGATAGTGCGAGTTGCTACATCGCTTGAATCGATAGTGACATCACCGCTTGTGGTGGTAAAAATGGTAGCGGTGCCAGTTCCGGCTGTGCCGTTGGTAATACCAGTTGCAATGTTAACGGCGTAGAGGGTTCCGACAACCATGTCAGTTGCTCCAGAGATCGTAACGGTCTGAGCTGATCCTGCTGCACTGAGCGTGCCAGGGACAGCTGTGGTGCCAGCTGGTAAAGCGGTAGTGTTAACGGTGGGGCTACCTGAGACAGTGAAGCCAGCTGGGAAGGTGATTTTTACTTTCGCCTCTGTGCCAACGGTTGCTGGTTTGAATACAACCACCACATTAGTGGCGGTGCTTGCCATCATGCGGTCAAAGCGTAGGTAGGCACCGGTAAAGTTTGCCGCGTGAGCGACGGTTGTGCCAATCGAGCTGGTTACAACAACAAGGGCAAGGAGAGTGAAGATACTCGCCACTTTGCGGACTTGTGTCACGGGCAGTGTGCTGTTCATGAAAGAGAAATATTACAAGCTATGCATCTATGATCGGATGGATCGTAACTGATGTCAAGGAAAAGGCCAGGTTTAACCTGGCCAGCGAATCGAGATCAATCTAGAACGAAGCTGTTGCAACTACGGTGAGTGTATCGGTATAGTCACTCGCTGCCGCAGTAACCGAGCGTGATTTTGCCTTAAAGTACACAGAACCCCGGCCACCACCCAGCGGTGCGGCTGCAGTAAACAGGCTCTGGTAAGCCGAGGTAAGTGCGCCAATAAAGGTTACACCACCTGGGTCGAGGTATAGGGCATCTTCAACGAGAGTGCCCGTAGATTGTGATGCACTAGCAATGCGTGCTCCGTACCCTTCACTTACCGATGACAGATCTACTGAACTACTCGCTATGCTTCCTCCAGACGAGCTGCTGGCTAGTGCCTGGTTGGCAGACCGGATGTACACCGCACCGCCGTAGGTTGCGTTGGTGGCAAAGTCCACCCACAGCAAATCAGTGCCAGTGATAATTGAGCCACTAGTTAGGTTAGAAAGGGCTAAGGTGTAGGGTGGAGAGGTTTCAGAGTCAGTTGGGGCTATATCGATATCAAATGTAAGAGATTGAGCTACGGTTGCAGAACTTGCCACTGGCCCGTAGGGGCTCTGGCTAAACATTCCGAGGTAGGAACTAACTTTTACATAGTACGTTGTGGAAGTTGTAAGCCCGGTGATAAAACTCCCTGATCCTGATCCCCAGGCGGCGTAGGTTTGAAAATCTTCTGTACCAAGCGTTGCTCCAATAGTGCCATCGCTCTGTACGTAATTAGTTGTTGAAAAATTATCTGTGCTGATTGCCACAGCAAAGGTTGTGGTGGAGGGGGCGGAGTCTGGAACGATGGTGAGGAGTAGCCGGTTGTAGTAGGTGCCACTACCATTGCTGAGGGTGGGGGCTGCAGGGGTGTTAGCGTTTTCTTGGTAGTTCAACCCGGGCTGGCTGAGGTAGTTTGTGCTACTCGAGCTGGTGTTGCTTTTTTCTCCTGTGATTCCGTTGGCAGCATAGTTAGTTGAAGAGCTGTTACCTGTACCACCGGCGCCTACACCGTACCCTTCTAGCTGATAGTTAATACTGGCAGGGAGCGCAAAGAAGATTAGGCAGCCAGTAGAGATACGGCGGAAAAGTGAGGCAAGGCGGTGCATACCTGCAGTATATCCGGTTGTGGTACCAGAGCGAAGTGCAGTACGATGGAGGCATGATTCATCACCATATAGCTTCTAAAGCTAAGAAGCACCAAACACTGCTACGACTGTGTGCAATTACATTGATTGCCGGAATATTCGCTTTTTCACTTAACCAGTACCAAACCATAACCGAGATTGATCAACAGCAACACAGACTGCTTGATAAGTCGGCCCACGCAATCCTAGGACAGTACCACGCGAATGGGGTTGGTATTATTGAGCATTATTTTATGATGTCACTTGATTACGTTGAGGGGTTGGCCAAGTCGAGTGAGATTGCTGCGAGGGTAGGTGAGAAAGATTGGCCTTCAGTTGAAGCCTTGCTGGAAGATGATTTTGCCCTGATTGACCAATTTGCCGCCGTGAGTTTATTTACGCCAGACGGTGTGTTCCGAGCTGGGGCTGGAGACACTGAGTTTGCCAAATACTATGGCGTAAGTTTTGAGTACCGAGAGTACTTTCAAAAAGCTCTTACAAATAAAAAGAGTTACGTAGGCAGTGTGATTACCGACGTTGGTGGAGAGTTGAGTGTTCCAGTTACGGTGCCCCGCGTTACAGATGGCCGGGTTGATTATATAATTACAGGCTTCATACGCCTGTCCGGACTCACACATCGCCTGGGGGTCCTCGTTGGAGGCTCTGAATTTGCCGACACCCACGCTCAGCTCATCGATGAGGAGGGTAATCTCATCTACGACCAAGGACGAGAGATAGCCGAGGGGCAGAACCTTATTGAAACTAACCCTGTTGCCGCTAAGTTAGTAACCGAAAAAACAAACAAGAGCATCGCAGAGGTGCTTGATCCTGCGGGGGGTTCTGCGCTGGTACGGGGTGAGCGAATTTCTATTCGTGAATCTGGAGTGCTCTCCCTCATTAGCTACTTCCCAAACGCGCAACTCGAGGCAACCAAGGCTCAGATGGACCAAGAGCTTCAAAAAACATTTACCGGAAATGCCCTGAGAGGTTTGTTCGTGATTCTTATCTGTGGAATAGCATTCGCCGTAGTGCTTCGCCGCCATGACGCGCGCCGCTCGCTTTAAACTCACTATTCTCGTAGTAGGCCTAGTCTTTGCTCTGGGTGGTGTTGTGTTTCGGGTTAGAACGAATACCGTTTACGCCGCGCTCACCGAAGATACGCAGCTGCTGGGTGAGCTTGAGCAAAGGCCTGATCGAGTATCGGGTGAGCTGCTTACGGGCAAGGGAATAGAGTACCAAGTGATCGAGGGTACTAGGGTAGTATTCTCAAGCTCTGGTGACCTTCCAACACCAACAATTATTCAAGTGCAGAATAAAGTTTGGGATAATGTGCTACCAGAGCAAATTTCTGATAGTATCAGCAGTATTAGGCCATACATTCGGTTAATTCAGATGCGACCCTATGTCGTACTTCCGGTTTTCCCGAGTGATTCGGCTGAAAAGGGCTACATTCTCTACCATCCGATACTCTAGTATGCGCAACGCATTACAGCACTTCTCGAAGAATCTAACAGCGTTTGTCACCATTACGCTGATTGCTGTATTTGCTACAAACGCCCTCGTTATTGCTGAAGAGTTTACGCATACTGGGGGGAATATTCAGATTGTTGCAAGTATTCGCCCAAGTCGCATTCTGGTCGTTGATGAAAACTTTGTGATACAGAAGATTTACAGCAATACCGCGACAGATGTGCGGCCGGTTGTCTACCTTAATAGTTTGGACGGGGAAGAACTTCCGTATTCCGAAACTATCACCAAAGAGTACCTTAAGCTAAAGCCCGGACTAGACTTGTCATCACCAGGAATGGTGTATGAACGTGAAAGCCGGCCAGTTGTCGCCTTCTTTAAGTCCATCGGTACCTTTTTTGTAAAGATTTTCTCAATATTCTAAATTAACCTGACTGTTACTAGCTCCTAATCCTGGGGCACGGTGAGACATAAATACCCCCACAACAAAACACCCCCGCGAGCCAAAAGCTTGCGGGGGTGTTCTCGTATCTAGACGAGATTAAATCTCAATAATCACTGGGATTACAATCGGCTCGCGCTCGGTCTTTTGGTAGAGCATCTTGCTGATGAAATCACGTAGGTCGTTGCGTACTGAAGGCAGGTCGAACTTACTACCAGAGGTGGCGCTGGTCAGGAACTTCTTAATCTCTTGGCGCACATCGTTCACAAACTTTTCATTCTCACGCATGTAAATAAATCCACGGGAAATGATGTCGGGGGATGTAACAAACTGCTTCTTTTTGGCGTCAAATACCGAGATGATCACAAAGATTCCATCCTGAGCCATGGCCTGACGGTCGCGTAGTACTACTGCGCCGATATCACCAACCCCAAGACCATCTACGATAACGTGACCTGCTGGTACATGTTCGTCGGTGAGGGTAATAGCCCCAGTGTGGTCCATAAGTACAATAGAGCCGTTGTCGGCAATAATTGTGCGACCTGGGTCAACACCAGCTTCTTGTACGAGCTTGCCGTGCAGTAAGCGCTTGGCACGTTCACCGTGCAGCGGCATAAAGTAGCGCGGACGAACGAGGGCTGCGAGCAGCTTAAGGTCTTCTTGGTAGGCGTGGCCTGAGGTGTGTACGTCGAGAACTTTGTTATACACAACGCTTGCACCTGCCTTATAGAGCATTTCCATTACATTGCTAATGGAGCGCTCGTTTCCAGGAATAGGTGAGGCAGAAAGGATGACAGTATCACCCTTCTTTACCTTAATCAGGCGATGTTCACCCTTCGCCATGCGAGAGAGGGCAGAGTTGTCCTGACCCTGAGCGCCAGTGGCGAGTACGAGAATTTGTGAATCGTTGAACCGACCAAGCTCACGCTCGGAGATCATAGTGTTGTCAGGAACGTTCATTGCCTTGAGGCCAATCGCCATCTCCATATTGTTCTGCATGCTACGACCCTGAACGAGCACCTTACGGCCTGTTTTGGCAGCGGCGTTGATAGCCATCTGCATGCGGTTAAGGTCGGAGGCAAACATTGAGATGATTAC
>CALBLZ010000109.1 GCA_937895715.1 uncultured Candidatus Berkelbacteria bacterium | reverse complement strand
CGTTTACGGCGTGGACTACCGGGGTATCTAATCCCGTTTGCTCCCCACGCTTTCGCATCTCAGTGTCAGAAAAAGCCCAGTACGCTGCCTTCGCCATTGGTGTTCCTTTGAATATCTACGGATTTCACTCCTACACTCAAAGTTCCGCGTACCCCTGCTGTTCTCAAGTAAGACAGTTTGAACAACACTCCCGACGTTAGGCGTCGGTCTTTAATCGTTCACTTATCAAACCACCTACATGCGCTTTACGCCCAGTAAATCCGGACAACGTTTGCACCCTCCGTATTACCGCGGCTGCTGGCACGGAGTTAGCCGGTGCTTATTCGCTAGGTACTCTCAAAAATTGCTCCCTAGCAAAAGGAGTTTACAGTCCGAAAACCTTCATCCTCCACGCGGCGTTGCTGCATCAGACTTTCGTCCATTGTGCAAAATTCCCAACTGCTGCCTCCCGTAGGAGTTCGGGCCGTGTCTCAGTCCCGATCAGGCTGATCATCCTCTCAGACCAGCTACCCGTCGTAGGCTTGGTAGGCTTTTACCCCACCAACTACCTGATAGGAAACAGGCCGCTCTCAAAGCGCCTTGCGGCTTTGGTATTGCTACCATATGCGGTATTACCCCATCTTTCGATGGGCTATCCCCCACTTCGAGGTACGTTCCTGTTCATTACTCTGCCGTCCGCCGCTAGACTATATTCCGAAGAAATAGCCACGCTCGACTTGCATGTGTTAGGCACGCCGCCAACGTTCGTCCTGAGCCAGGATCAAACTCTCCAAAAAGATTTGGAGCGAACTAGTAAACTAGTTGCTGGCATATCTATAAAAATGTGAATTGAGGTTCACTGCAACATTTAGTGCATTTCAAAATCTCTTCTTGTTTGCGCTATTCGTAACAGTTAGCTGAAAATAGGTGCTGTATTCCTATTTCAGCCTCTGGTTGTTAACGGCCAAAGAAACAACTACTCAGCTGGTGAGTAGCTAAAACAAACTTTACCTGATCTACAGAAGAGTGTCAAGCACTTTGCGGCTACCCACAATTTGGCCTAGGAATTTGCCTGCTCACAGCTGCTCGAAGCGAGGGCTGGATCAGCATTTACAGATTCACTCGTCTGCACGAGAGCGTTAGTATAGACGAAGCCATTTGTCTGGAGTCGCTTGTACTCTTCCAGGTTAAATACTGCCATATCCCAACTCCACACACCGTCATTATCAGTTGTGAAACTCCCAGCAGACTTCGCACGGTTAGCCACATCTGCCGGAGCCGGTGTGTTTTCGAGCTGAGCCCACACTGAGTAGATAGCCCCACCGCGGTCACCTACATACTGAAGGTTCCTATTTACACCGCTCGGAATAGGGCAGGAGCGAATCAGAACATAGTCAGGCAACTTAGCTTTATCTACGGTATCCAAGACCCCCACGTTATTTCGCGGGTCTTTTGGAGCAGAATTCAGAAAATTAGCTGCTACGAGCGCTTCAACGATACTGTGCGATCCATATGTCCGCTCTTGACCAGTAACAGCATTGGCAAGCTGCACTCCTTTTACATTTACTTTACCGAAAGCTCGGCCGCTTGCTCCTACGCAGCCCGGATCGGTGGCAACAGGTGGAAGTATCATGACAGGCTGTGGGGGTGTTCCTGCGTCTGAAGGAAGTTTGCAGTCTTGATACTGGCCTGGCGTTCCCGATATTGGCATGCGAATAAAACTGTTGCCAGTGGTTGTCGCAAACTGATTCACAGCTGAGCCAATTACAGCCACATCTGCCTTGCGCGTTGTATCACGTGCCTGACTCTGCGTTTTAGAGTAATTCACGCTAAGTAGCACGGCCAGAATCGCAAGCACGGAAATGCTTACAAGCAGCTCGATTGTGCTAAATGCTCGGGTTTGGGAATGATTGGTCATAGGAAAGAATTAATCGCCCAAGCAGTAGCCTGGTCCTGCTGGGTCTGGCGGCTCTACTGTACCACCGTTAGAGCCACCGTTAGTACCGCCGTTCGTTCCGCCGTTCATACCACCGTTAGTACCGCCGTTCGTTCCGCCGTTTGAACCACCATTAAAGCCACCGTTGGTCCCGCCGTTTACGCCACCATTGAAACCACCATTTGTTCCACCGTTGAAACCGCCGTTTACGCCACCATTGAAACCGCCGTTAAACCCGCCATTGGTTCCGCCGTTAAAGCCACCGTTCGTACCTCCGTTTGAGCCACCATTCGTGCCACCGCTGGTTCCGCCGTTCACACCACCATTAAAGCCACCGTTTGTACCTCCGTTGGTTCCGCCGTTAAGCCCACCATTTGTTCCACCGTTGAAACCTCCGTTAAACCCACCGTTCGCACCGCCGTTTGAACCACCATTTGAGCCACCATTGCTTCCGCCTGTTGTGCCGCCATTAGAACCCCCATTTCCACCCGCACGAGGACAGGATGGCACCACATGAGCCCGTGGAATGTAGCCTGGCAAAATCATCATCCCTACAGAGGGGTACTCGTAGTAGCACGTGTACGAACCAGCGTCCACACAGTTACCATCACCGTCTGGGCAGCGACGTGGACATGATTGTGTATCTTGAGCTGCCGGACCAAATGCCCACGCTAACTGACCTGGGCTCTGCACCCCTCCCACTGCAATAGGAGTCGGCCCACCATAGTCGATGATTGTAACGCTCATTGAGGCAAGGAAGAGTGGCGCTGTGTACTGTGGTGGATCACAGGGGCCAATACGGTTCCCGCCAAAATCACAGAACTCCGGCCTAATCCCCACAAAACCGTCACACCCCGTTACTATCCAGGCTAATCCCGATACTAAGAAGTCTGGAGAAAAGCTTGGCGCTGGACAGGAGAGCTCGTATGGCCACAGAGGGTCAAAGTGTCCCTGCGGCACACCGTTCACCCCGTTGATTTTGATTGATAGGTTATTTGCGTCAGTAAAAGGCTGGGTCCAGACACCCTGTAGACCACCCAACACCTTAAACCCACGTGCTCGCACCTGCGGTGGTGAACAGGGCACTGGATCTGCGTCAACCTCTATACACATAGGCTGCACCATAGACCCCTCACCTCCGCAACTTGCACCTTCGCAGCGCGTAGGACCCGAAACCCAGAATGGACCGCGGGTAGGGTGATCGGGCAGGGTTTGCCAACTTCCAATGAATCCTCCTGTTGAACCGGTAAATGTACCTAGAAACGTTTC
>CALBLZ010000108.1 GCA_937895715.1 uncultured Candidatus Berkelbacteria bacterium | reverse complement strand
TACCGGCGGTCATGCCAACAATGCAAATCGTTGCAATCAGCTTAGTGGGGAGATCTTCGAGGAGGGCGAGTCGCAACAAAACTGCGGCGAGAATAAAAACGGAATACTCGTATACGGTAAAGTACCGCTCTGTCTTTACAAGGGTCACAAACAGCAAGAGGACGTCTGCGGTGAGGAGGGCGGTAAATACAGCTCTAAAGTAGTCAAGGTTGAGGCTGCCGAGTACGAGCGTATAGTACGCGGTAAGGCCAGCAACAACCACCAAAAGGCAGGGCACTAAGATGGCACGAAAACGCTGCATAAGTGGTGCCTCACGGGCGAGTTCCTCAGTAGCGTACCGTTGCTCGAAGCGGTCAAGGATCTCGATTGCGCCGTACAAAACCAGTATTCCTACAATTAGCCCAAGTAACTCCAGGGTAAATACGCTACCTGTACTCTGGCCGACCAACTTAAACACTTCACGTACAATCAAAAGCGATACTACTTCAAACTGCTTTTGGAGCGAATCTACAATAGATTTTTTGAATGAGAGGCAGAGCAAGTACAGCTCGTATACCAAAAGAATTGTAAGGGGGACGTAGATCGCACTAATGTAACTCTTGGGCAGCAGAAAATCGGGGACGGCGGCGCTATCAAAATTACGCGTAATGAACAGGGCAAGAATACCAACAATGTACGTGGTAATTGCTAAGCTGGTTGCGCCTAAGCGTATGTGGTCGTGGGTGACTCGTGTAAGCTTCATAATCTTATAGTAGCGGTTCTCGAGACTAAGAAAAATGCCTCCATGTCACCAGGGGAGCTGAGGGCTCTATCGTGAAAACTCAAAATAATATTGATAGAATACGGCTATGACTACATTTGAAGTGTCCGGCCAGGTAAAGCGGTTCCCAGGACAGCACGGGTGGTACTACGTTGAGCTAAATGCAGAGCGTAGTGCCGATCTTCGCCCAATGGTTGCGGGTGTATGGCCAGCTCTACTCAGGGCGGGGTTTAGCCTGCGTACAACTACGTGGCAGAGTTCCATAATGCCAATCAAAAATGGCCCTCTATTTATTGCCCTTCCGGCAAAAGTCAGAACTGCCGAAAAGATTGAAGAAGGCCAAACGGTAACTATCCAGGTTGAGCTGAAGATATAGAGCCGCTGCTGCGCTTGGTTCTAGCTACTAGTTACTGCGGCGTTGGGGGCGGTGCCACTGGTGCTACAGTTTCCTGAGCGTTTGGTCTCCAGCATCGGGCTGTTTGATCTACTGCTTTCTCGCGCATCTCTGCCCACTGATCAGGGAGCCAGGCGATGTCTGGTGGGTATATAGTGCCGTCCGCCATCTGGTAGCCAAACACGCAGCTCTCACGTTCCATTTCGAGTGCTGCAACTGCAGTTTGCAGAGCAGGGTAGCCGGCAACCAAGCGGTTGTATTCCGGGTGATTTTGAATGACCAGGAGCTCTTCTTCCGAAGGCGCAGGATCGCCTCCCTGCATTAAGTGGCCGTAGTAGCTCATTAGGTACGTTCTCAGGTGAGTAACATCACCGCTGTTTGGGTTCTGCTGTTTCTCGGCAATCTTTGCCTGGATATTTACTTCGGTGGCAATCATATTTTTGAGCGGCACCGGTGGCAGAATTCCTGCAAAACCCAAGAGAAGATCAGTACCCTCTTTTTCTGCTTGTTCCTTGCTGATTTTACCAGTTGCAGCATCAGCCCCTTTTTTCAGAACCTTAGCAACGAGGAACCATTCACGTAAGCCCATATATGGTGTGCTATGAAGTTATTACTACTACTGTACCCCAGGCCAGGTGTTGGGCAAAGCCAAGCCCCCACTAGTTCGTGGCAAGGGGAGTGTACTGCACGCGCTGCATGTAGGTTTCAGCGAACTCAGTGAGTCCGTCCATTTTTTCTAGAGCAACACTGAAGACAAAACTTATAAGCTGAAGTTCGTGGGTAGCGACGTAGCACACCTGACTAACCTGCAGGCCAGTTTCGGGTGTTGGCAGAATAATGCCGGTGATGCGCATCCAGCTGATGGTGCCATACGTCACCTCTGAAGTCTCAAGTGTAACACTGGCCCCTACCTGCTCCTGAAACGAAGAAAGTACATCGTTTTTGGAAGTTGAGGTGTCTGGTGTGTTACAGGTACAAACAACGTTGGCAGTGAAATTCTCAGTGCAGAGCGCATGGTCTTTCCTGAGCATTTGAATAGTTGAGGCAGCAAAACTATCAGTTAGATCAGGTAGCGATAGCCGGTGGAGTGAATAGAAGTCTTGCATAGCAGGGGTTATTGCTTACGTATACCTATACTACTCAGCTTTTTGTTAGGTATCTACTCAATCACTCGGTGGGTAGTCAGCCAGCCTTCTTATCTTGTGGAGCTAGTAGGTAAGAACCTACAGCTATATACTTGGTACATCACCCATAATCGTTACAATGCAAGGTCACAAGATATCACCAGTCCTTTGGTTAGGAATAGCGGTTATTCTGATTGGCGGCGCGGTAGCTTTCTTCATGTCGCGGGATACTATGGGTACCGATGATATAGCTATTGAGTCAACTGCTAGTGCATCGCCCACCTTTACCGGAAACCCTACTGCAACTACTCCTCCAGCCGCGCCAACAAATGCAGCCACAAAAGCGAATGGCTACACAGGTATGGATGGGGATGTGATTGCCCGCCAAAAGTTTGAGTGTCTGCCACGTAACGAGGATGAGTGGTACCGCACCGATCGCACCCTTGCGGTAGACCCGAAAAATCCCCAGGTTATGTACGTGAGTGTTGAGTACAAGGGTGTCTATAAAACTACTGATGGAGGTACAACCTGGAAGTCTTCGAGCAAGGGTATCCGAGTCTATAGCCGTCAAGATGATCCGACCAAGGGCTGCTACAGCGAATATCCAGTTATCAAGATCAACCCAAAGGACAGTAACCACGTTGTAATTGGACTAAGTGGCGGCGGGGGCGGTCACCTGCACCCAACGAATGTAAACCAGCAGGTTGGCGGTGTGTACCAGAGCTTTAACGCTGGTGAGACGTGGGAGCTGATGATCGATAACACCATGAACACCTACGTTACCGACGTTGCCTTCGATGCAGACGGCGCAATCTACTACGGCACTGCTTCAAACCCAGGTTCGTGGACAGATGCTGATCAGAACAAGCTCTTTGTTTCAAAGGGTCTTATCTACAAAACCACCGATAAAGGTGCCACCTGGACGGAGCTGCCCACCGGCATAGGGAGTAAGAGCTCAGCCTCCCGGGTGTTTGTGAACAGTAAAGATACAAAGCAAATCACTGCGCCAACCTTCTCAGCTGCTCGACTATCTGCAGATGGCACGGGAACTGGTATTAGCAACGGTAAGGATACAAGCGTTGCTCAGCTGGGGATTCTCTCCAGTACCGATGGCGGGGCTACCTGGAAAAGTATTGCGCTACCAGGTGGTGTGCCGGTGTTATCTGCGGCTGTTTCACCTACAAACTTTTCAAATCAGTACTATGTGAGCGCTTCTTCTGATGAGGCGTTTGCAACCCTAGATGCTGGTGCTACCTTTACCAAGTCAAAGTACATGACGGCGGTAGCCTACGACCCATTCGATGCAACTGGCAAGCGCATGATTGGCTACAGCATGCAGTCAATGGACGGCCCAGGCCTCACGCTTCACGAGAGCACAAATGGAGGACTCACCTGGAAAGCAAAAGGAAAGCTGCCGAGCGAAATCACTAGTCTTAACGAAAAAAAGACACGAGTGAGCAACCTGTTCTGGCATCCAACCAACAAGAGCACGCTGTATATGAACGGTGCTGCTGGGTATGTTTGGGTGAGCACTGATCTTGGCACAAGCTGGAAGCGCCTCCTTACCTATACAGATCTGTAGCATGCACGAGAAACCCTTGCCTCGCATCGTCTTTATTCATGGCAACCAATCAACGCACTGGTCGTTTGCTTGGGTGCCTTGGCTTAAGGCTGAGCTTGAAAAGCTTGGGTTTGAAACTTTCTTTGAAACGTTCCCTGACTCAATAATTGCACGTGAACAGTACTGGATTCCGTTTCTTGAGAATCATATTAAAGCTGGGCCAAACGACGTGTTGGTTGGGTGGTCATCGGGTGGTACCGCTGCGCTCCGCTACGCTGAAACACGTCAAATAAAGGGGTCAGTACTGATTGCACCAAGCTACACCGATCTTAATGATGAGCTTGAAAAGCAGAGCGGCTA
>CALBLZ010000107.1 GCA_937895715.1 uncultured Candidatus Berkelbacteria bacterium | reverse complement strand
CGACCAGGCGCTTTTGAAGCGCGATGTTGAGCCGAGTGAGCGTGAGCGTGTCATCGATGAGTTAACCGACATTGGGCTGCTCGACGATAAACGCTTTGCCAAGGCATGGGTAGTTACACGCGACCGTCTATCGCCGCGTGGAGAGTTCCTACTACGTCGCGAGCTCACACAAAAGGGAATCGCAGAACAGCTCATTATTGAGGCTCTTGCGATGCGTGGAGAAGAAACAGAGCAAGCGCCCAAGGAGCTCGATGAAGCACACGCCCGCGATCTTGCAGAGCGTAAACGTCGGCAGTATTCACACTTACCAAAAGAGGCGCAGCAGCGTCGGTTGGCAGGCTATTTAGAGAGGCGAGGCTTTTCTCCTGAGATAGTCAGACGTATACTATTCTCATGATTGCTCGCGCCGAATGGATTGCCGGAACTGAGCCAAGTGCTGCTGCGCACTGGGGCTCTTTACCAGTTATGCTTGGCGCTCTTAGCCGGGCAGGGGTTCCTGTTGCTCCAAGTTTTGTAATTTCAGCCGGGGCTATTCAAGAGATGCTCCTAGAGCCAAAGCTGCGAAACGAGGCAGAGCGCATTGCGAATGACCACGACTACAAAAGCCCCCAGCACTTCGCTGGTGTGGCGAAAGATCTACAAAAGTTGATTGGAAAACTATCGTTCCCGAGCAAGCTTTCAGCCGAACTAACGTTTATTCTTACCACCTTGCATGAAGTAACTATGCTTGATGCAAAGAAGGGTATCCGGGTTACAGCTCGTTACTGTACCGCTTCGGGAAGTACCGTTGCCCCGGCTCACACCGGAGTGGTTCACAACATGCGAGATCTCGAAAAGCTTGTGCGCGAACTCCTGCTCCCTCTCTTCGAGCTGCAAACCTTGCATAAGCGTATTACAGAGCGGAATTCGCTTCTGCCTGAAGCGGGCAGCGTTCTTATCGAGTACGCAGAACCTGCACATGCAAGTGGTGTGGCACAGTGCTTTGACCCTATCGAGCTCGACGGTAAGACGATATACCTCACGGCTCACTTCCACGAGTCAGCCGGGAGTAAACACCATACCGAGCAAGATATTTATCGATTTGACCGTGCCACAATGTTGCCGCTTACGCTCGCTCACGGCACTCACCGTTGGCGCCAAACCATCGAGGGTACCCACCATAGCGCTAAGCGCGCTGAGGCGCACCATGCGGGCGTTCTGAGTGAAGCAGAGCAGGTTCAGCTAGCCCGCCTCACCCGCCAAGCGCAACAGGCAATTGAGGAGCCGATGAGCTTTACCTGGGTATTGGCCCACCGGCAGTTCTTCATCACTGGAGCAGAGCCCATCCAAGATACTGCACCAATGCAGACCGTCCCTTCTAGCCATGTGCCACTTGCAGTTGGCCTTACTGCAAATCTGGGCAAGGTGACTGGGCGTGCCACTGTAATCACAAAAAAATCAGACTGGTCACGAATCAAGCCAGGGGACATTGTCGTGCTTCGCCACCTCGCGGCTGCAGACAAGAAGCTGCTCTTTGATGCTGCGGCACTTATCGTAGAAACAGGCACGTCTGTTGGTGGTGAAAGTCAGATTGCACAGCAGCTCGGAATCCCAGCGATAGTGGGGGCTCACGCCGCTACAAGCATGATCGGAGAAGGTCAGCTGATTACCGTGGATGCTACACATGGAGCTATATATGCCGGAACCGTTACCGACCCAACTCCGTTTGTTTCACACGCACCGATCACTGGCACCCAAGTCTCACTACTTCTCTCAGATCCACTCAGCGTAAACCACGACGTTCTTACCGAAGTAGACGGTGTTGCCCTGATTCGAGGAGAGTTCCTACTTGAGCTAGCAGCTACCCACCCCGATGACCTTATTAAAAAAGGTCGCCTTGCTGAGTACGAGGCAATCCTTTCTGATGTAGTGGGTCGCATTGCCGAACTAGCCTTTCCCAAAGCGGTGGTCTACCAGTTCCATGATATTCACAGCACTGGCGTGCTCCACATGATGAAGGCACCAGATCGCCATGAGCCGAACCCTCGTCTTGGAATGCGCGGCACACGCCGCCTCCTACATGAATCAGACCTGTTTGTTGCAGAGTTGAGGGTACTGGCAGCACTCCGGGCGCGAGGGCTAACCAACCTAGAAACCATGCTGCCAATGGTGCGTTCTGTATCTGAATACGATGAAGCCTGCCGAGCTATTCAGCAGTACTGGCCGCAGCATGAGGCGATGCCGCCACTCTGGCTGCGCTGCGAAACACCCGCCCTAGCGATTGTTGCAGAAGACTTAGCCACTAGGCAGCCACACGGTGTATGTTTTGATGTGCCAGCACTTGCACAGCTTATAACAGGTACGGATGCCGAGAACTACCAAGTTGCCCACTACCTTAACCAAGCCGATCAAGCCGTGCTCGATGCACTTGGGTATGCTATTTCCACACTAAACGCTAGTGGTGTGCACACCAGTATCCTTGCGGAAGGCGAAGAGCTGCGCCCCGAAGTTATTGCTACAGCTATTCGAGCTGGGGTGTCAGAGGTTGCGGTACACCGTGCTGATGTAGAGCCTGTTCGCCGGATGATTGCCAGTATCGAGCAGCTGATCGTTGTTGAACACGCCCGAAGTGCTAGCGCTTCTTTGGGAGACGATCACTCACCTCACGAGTAATCTGGTACCAACTGAACGCGGCAAGCGTGCCAACTGTCAGTAGAATCAGCTGTAGGGTGCGGCCTATGTCACCGATTGCCAGGTAGCCATAGCCTCCGGTACTAAACTGCATGAAGAGGCTCAGAATAATAAAACAGGTTGCCCAGAAGGCCGCGGTGCGGTCTATTTTTGTTGTGAAAATGAGGTAGATTGCTTGCGCCGCATATATCCATACCCAAACTATCTGCCCCATGTCGTTCCAGCTGAACACTGTGACGTAGCTATGGGTTATGTAAAATAATGGTGCTAGCACACCGTAGGTAGCAGCGGGGATTACTGCCAAGGCGACTATCCAGCTGGGAGTAACACGCTTACGCAGCCTATGCACCCAGATTACCGCTAGCAAAAACGGATAGATTGGGCAGATGACAATAACGGGAAGTAGGAGCGGTGGTATTGCCTGAAGCGCTTGCCAATCGTAGGTAAGCGCGATAAGTCCCATCGCTACGTTCAAGACAACCAACAGCTGAAGCTTGATTGGTTGAAACAATCGCATAGCTACACGTTTTCTTTAAGCAATTCGGCCGTAATGCTAATCGAGTCTCCTTTGTTCACCTTGTGCTTGAGAAGAAGGTTGGCAAGCGCTCCCTCAACCGTTTGCTCAATAGCCCGACGCAGTGGGCGAGCCCCATAGGTTGGATCGTACCCAATGCCTGCAATGTACTCGATCGCGTCTGGAGTGAACGTTGCGGTGATTTCTTGCTGGGCAAGCTTAGATACAACCTCTTTAAGCATCATGGTGGTGATGGTATGGAGCTCCTCACGAGTGAGACTGTGGAAAGCAACTACTGCATCGAAACGATTCAAAAATTCAGGTTTATAGACAGTCTCAAGAGCTCGGAGCATTGCCTCTTGTTTTACCCTTTCATCACCCGTACCCTGCATGATTGTGCCAATATCGCGTGCTGCCACGTTTGAAGTAGCCACGATAATTGCATTGTTAATTGGAATAGTGCGCCCTGTATTCTCGGTAACACGCCCGTCATCGAGAATCTGCAAGAAGAGGTTGAGTACATCTGGCGCAGCTTTCTCTAGCTCATCTAGCAAGATCAGGCGGAACCCGTGGTCGCGTAGCGGTTGGGTTAGGGAGCCTCCCTCCGTATGTTCGTTGCTTGAACCCTGTGGTGCACCAATCAGCCGATAGATTGCTTTAGCATCCGCGTACTCCGACATGTCGAGTCGGAGCATGGGGTTATTTGCCCCAAAGTAAATGTCATTAACCGCTTTAGCGAGTTCAGTTTTACCCACACCAGTTGGGCCCACAAACAAGAAGCTGCCAACGGGGCGAGTTGGGCTTTGTAACCCAGCGCGGGCACGGCGCAGGAAGGATGCAACACTCTCAACTGCCTGATTCTGGCCGATAACGCGGCTGTGCAGCTCTTCTTCGAGGTTAATGAGTAAATCTGCCTCAGCGCCCGCTGCCTGCATTACGGGCACCTTCACGAGCTCCTCAGTGGCCTTTGCAACGTAATCGGCAGTTACCAGTGTTTGATTGCCAGCTCGCTTAGCAGCTGTTTCTAGAAGGTTGCGAGCACCAGATGGGGGAGTTTCTTCTGGTAGGTAGAGCTCAGTCTGGGCAGAAGCGGCTAGGAGGGAAGGGTAGCTGACAATTG
>CALBLZ010000106.1 GCA_937895715.1 uncultured Candidatus Berkelbacteria bacterium | reverse complement strand
AGCACATCCACGATGCGATGAAGAGAAAGGAGAAAGAAGCAGAAAGAGAGAAAACAAAGGTTGGCAGTGACGTACTCTCCCACGAAGCTGCCCTCGCAGTACCATCCGCGCTGGTGCCCTTAACTGCCGGGTTCGAGATGGAGCCGGGTGTACCCGCACCGCTCAGACCACCAACACCTGCTCGCTCTCCTCCTGCCTTTCTCCCTTCCCTTCATCGGAAAGGGTCGCGCACGTCTGACGATGAGTTGACTTCCGCTCGCAAGCTCTTACCTTCCGGTTCGCGCTGCCGTGTGACACGCTCGGAGAGCGTCCACTCCCCTGCATCACATCTCAAAGCCCTCGACCATTAGTACGGGTCAGCTCCAGACATTACTGCCCTTCCACCCCCCGCCTATCTCACTGGTCGTCTCCCAGCGGTCTTACCTGTTTTCACAGTGGGGAACCTCATCTTGGGGTCGGTTTCCCGCTTAGATGCTTTCAGCGGTTATCCGTTCCGGAGATCGCTACTCGGCTCTGCGCCTGGCGGCACAACCGACACACGAGCGCTCCGTCCATCCCGGTCCTCTCGTACTAAGGACAGCGCCCCTCAAGTTCCCTGCGCCCACAGCGGATAGAGACCGACCTGTCTCACGACGGTCTGAACCCAGCTCACGTACCGCTTTAATGGGCGAACAGCCCAACCCTTGGGACCTTATACAGCCCCAGGATGCGATGAGCCGACATCGAGGTGCCGAGCCTTGTCGTCGATGTGAGCTCTTGGACAAGACTAGCCTGTTATCCCCGGGGTAGCTTTTATCCGGTAAGCTACGGCCATTCCACTCTGAGCCGTAGGATCACTAAGTCCGTGTTTCCACTCTGCTCGGGCTGTTCCCCTCGCAGTCAAGCGGGCTTTTGCCTTTGCACGCCGCGGCTGGTTTCCATTCAGCCTGAGCCCACCTTTGAACGCCTCCGTTACCTTTTCGGAGGCGACCGCCCCAGTCAAACTGCCCACCTGCCACTGTCCCCCGAAGGGTTAGGGTCAAGGTTCCGTCAGGCTGGTATTTCACCGTTGGCTCCATCGAAGCTAGCGCTCCAACTTCTCCGCCTCCCAGCTATCCTACACAGACGAAACCCTAACGCAATGGCAAGCTACAGTAAAGCTCCACGGGGTCTTTTTGTCCTGCTGCGGGTAATGCGCATCTTCACACATACTTCAATTTCGCCGGGCCCCCTGTTGAGACAGTGCTCCACTCGTTACACCTTTCGTGCGGGACGGAACTTACCCGCCAAGGAATTTCGCTACCTTAGGACCGTTATAGTTACGGCCGCCGTTCACCGGGG
>CALBLZ010000104.1 GCA_937895715.1 uncultured Candidatus Berkelbacteria bacterium | reverse complement strand
TTCTTCCGAAGTTACGGGACTAGATTGCAGAGTTCCTTAACGAGGTTTCACTCTTTCGCCTTGGTATATTCTACCCACCCACCTGTGTCGGTTTGCGGTACGGGCGGCCATGGAAAGGGCCAGGACACTTTTCTCGGCGGTCGGATCAAAGAACCGGATTTGGGTCGCCCCGCCTCCTTCCACCACTTTCAACCGGTGTGTCTTCTCAATTTCCGCGCATGCCTGGTTTGACCATTGCCGGTTCAGGAATATTAACCTGATGTGCATCGCCGACGCCATACGGCCTTGACTTAGCTCCCGACTAACCCTGGGACGAATATCGTTGCCCAGGAAACCTTGGGTTTACGGCGGGGCGGGATTTCACCGCCCTTAACGTTACTTATGTCTGCATCCTCACTTCTGTGAACTCCACGGTCAGTCACCTTCCCGCTTCGACGCTCACAGAACGCTCCCCTACCACTGAACCAACCGCAGTTGATTCAATCCAGAGCTTCGGTATGCCGCTTATCGCCAATCATTTTCGGCGCGAGACCTCTCGATGAGTCAGCTATTACGCACTGTTTAAATGGTGGCTGCTTCTAAGCCAACATCCTCACTGTCAGTGAAGTCTCACTTCCTTTCCACTGAGCGGCATTTGGGCACCTTAGCTGCAGGGCTGGGCTGTTTCCCTTTCGACAATGAAGCTTATCCCCCACTGTCTTACTGCCATGCTACATTCGAGGGTATTCGGAGTTTGATTGAGTTTGGTAGGCGGGTGTGCCCCCTAGCTCATTCAGTGCTCTACCCCCCTCGATCAGCGCATGACGCTGCACCTAAATACATTTCGGGGAGAACCAGCTATTACGGGGCTTGATTAGCCTTTCACTCCTACCCACAGCTCATCCGAGAACGTCTCAAGGTTCACCAGTTCGGTCCTCCACGTCGTATTACCAACGCTTCAACCTGGCCATGGGTAGATCGCCTCCGCTTCGGGTTCAGCCCGTGCGACTTGTCGCCCTGTTCGGACTCGCTTTCGCTCCGCCTCCGTCCCATAAGGACTTAGGCTTGCCACACAGACTGACTCGCAGACTCATTTTGCAAAAGGCACGCCATCACCGGACAAGC
>CALBLZ010000103.1 GCA_937895715.1 uncultured Candidatus Berkelbacteria bacterium | reverse complement strand
GACCTTAAGTCGTCTGAAAACTTCATGCAGCTTTCAGGTGAAGTTACCGATACCGAAAACAAGATCATGGCCTCACGTCGTTTCTATAACGCTAACGTGAACGAGTTCAACACCAAGCAGGAGACCATCCCAACCAATATTTTCTCTAAGTCCCTAGGCTTTTCTAAGCGCGATTTCTTTGAGACAGCCGAAGCAGAACGCGCAAACGTGCAGGTTAAGTTTTAGTCGGGCCGTTGGCCCCATGGTATGACGCTCTATACGCAAGTTTCGAATAACCGGGGCAAAACTGTTTTCTTTTTGCTCCTGTTTAGCCTTATCTTTTTGGGGATAGGGTGGTTTGCGTCGTACTACTTTGATAGCCCAGTCATTTTGCTCGTTGTTGCGGCGGTAGTGATCATTCAGGGTTTAGTTAGCTGGTGGTTTTCGGACAAGATTGCCATTGCTTCTGCCAAAGCAGTGCCAATTGAACGTGATCCAAAGCGGCAGGCTCGCGTTACGCGGCTAACCGAAGTGCTGATAATTACAGCAGGACTTCCAATGCCCAAGCTCTACCTCATCGATGACACGGCTATGAATGCCTTTGCTACGGGCCGTGATCAAAAACACGCGGCTGTTGCCCTAACAACCGGGCTGGTTGATCAACTCGATGATAACGAACTCTCTGGGGTGATTGCGCACGAGCTGGCGCATATTGGCAACGAAGATATTCGCCTCATGAGCATGGTGATGGTTATGGCCGGCGTGGTTGCCCTGCTCTCTGACATAATTTTACGCTCGATGTTTTTTGGTAATCGCCGGCGCGAGAACGAGGGTAACTCCCAAGCTATTCTTATGGTTATTGGTATTGCACTTGCACTACTAGCGCCGCTGTTTGCCTCATTAATTCAGCTCGCAATCAGCCGGAAGCGTGAGTTTATGGCGGACGCTACGGGCGTGTTGATTACCCGCTACCCAGAAGGGCTCATTTCGGCGCTTCGCAAGATTTCTAGTGATAAAGAACCGCTCGAGGTAGCAAACCGCGGGAATGCCTTCATGTATTTTTCTAACCCTCTGCGAGGACAGTGGTTGGCTTCTCTATTCTCAACCCACCCACCAGTCGATCAGCGGATTGCTGCACTTGAGGCAGGAAGCGGTATGCGGGAGGTGCATGAGTGATCTTGCTGCTCGCGCCGAGCAGTTACGCACGGAGATAAACCATCAGCGCTACCTGGTTCACGTACTAAATCAGGAAGATTTGAGTGAAGCTGCGCTCGATTCGTTAAAGCACGAACTCTCCGAGATTGAGGCTTTACATCCTGAGCTGATTACCCCCGATTCACCAAGCCAGCGGGTAGCAGGTGAGCCGCTACCCGGTTTTACCAAGGTTCAGCATCAAGAGCGACTCCTATCGCTCAACGACATCTTTTCATTCGAGGAGCTCTACGCCTGGGATTCACGCATTTCCAAGCTACAAGCGATTTCTGGTGGCTACTACGCCGAACTCAAGCTCGATGGTTTTGCAGTTTCGCTGGTATACCAAGATGGTCTGCTCGTGCAGGCGGCAACTCGAGGTGATGGCACTATTGGTGAAGATGTTACGGTGAACGTTAAAACGATCCAGAGCATCCCACTGCGACTCGAGCCAAACTATCAGACTCAGGGTATTTCTCGCGAAATAATCGAGGCTGCACTAAAAGGGCGGGTTGAGATTCGTGGTGAGGTCTATATTTCCAAGAAAGACTTCGACATTATTAACGCCGAGCAGACGGCGGCTGGTCTGTCATTATATGCAAACCCACGCAACCTCGCCGCAGGAAGCATGCGTCAGCTCGACTCTAAGCTCACAGCTGCGCGCCGGCTGCGCTTCTTTATGTACGCATTGGTAGGGAGTTTTGGACAAGCTACGCATGCTGAAGAGCATGCGCTCGCTGCAGCGCTCGGGTTTCCAGTAGAACCACATAGTCGCTACTGCGCCACGTTGGCAGAGGCCGAAACATTCCTCAAAGAGTGGGAAGAAAAGCGTAAAACGTTACCGTACAACACTGATGGCGCGGTTATTAACCTGAATGATCGTGAGATCTTTCGGTCACTCGGCGTCGTTGGCAAAGCGCCACGAGGCGCCATGGCCTTTAAGTTTGCAGCAGAACAAACCACAACCATTATTCGCGATATAAAATTACAGGTAGGCCGCACTGGTGCGGTAACACCGGTTGCCGTGCTCGATCCAGTTAAACTGGCAGGGAGCACCGTGGCACGCGCAACGCTTCACAACCAAGATGAAATCACACGCAAGGATATTCGCATCGGTGATACCGTAGTTATTCAAAAGGCAGGTGATATTATCCCAGAGGTGCTCCGCAGTATTGAGTCGCTTCGTCCGGCCGGCGCACAACCGTACATATTTCCAACCGAAATTCACGGCGTGCCACTTACTCGCAAAGAAGGGGAAGCGGCGTTCTACATCGATGTAAAAGAAGGGGCCGAATTTATTACCAAACGAAGCATTGAGCACTACGCTTCGCGGGCTGCTATGGACATAGATGGCTTGGGTGAAAAGGTGGTTGATCGACTGGTTGATGCGGGCCTGGTGAATTCATTCAGTGATCTTTACAGGTTAGAAGTTGCCCAAGTATTGACGGTCGAGGGATTCGCACAACTTTCAGCCGAGAACCTTGTTTCTGCAATCTCAGCCAGTAAGAACCGTCCCTTCAATAAGTTCATCTTTGGCCTAGGAATCCGCCACGTGGGCGCAGAAACTGCGCGTACGCTGAGTAGTTTTTTGCAGGGGAAACGTGAAGGGGAGAGTTCTCTCTCAGAGATTTTACCGGTGCTTCTTGCTATGTCTGAAGAAGACTTTATGCAGCTTCCCGATGTTGGAAGTGTTGTTGCAAAGAGTATGTTTAGTTATTTCCACGATGCCGAAGATCAGCAAGAACTTCGCGAACTCGTAGCGGTAGGGGTAGCCGTTCCACTGGCTGCGCCACAGGTAAAGCAGGGCGTGCAAGCTGACGCCCAGAAGTTGCGTGAGCTATTCGAAGGTAAAACAGTCGTGCTTACCGGTACGCTTACCAATCTGACTCGAGAAGAAGCTGGCGATATTATTCGGTTGAGTGGCGGTCATGTCTCAAGCGCTGTGAGTAAAGAAACAGACTATGTGGTGGCCGGTGATAAAGCCGGGAGTAAATTAGCCAAGGCTGAAGAATTGGGTGT
>CALBLZ010000102.1 GCA_937895715.1 uncultured Candidatus Berkelbacteria bacterium | reverse complement strand
GATCAGCCTGTTATCCCCAGCGTACCTTTTATCCTATGAGCGATGGCCCTTCCATGCGGAACCACCGGATCACTATATCCTACTTTCGTACCTGCTTGGCTTGTCGGCCTCACAGTCAAGCTCGCTTATGCTATTGCACTCTACGTACGGTTACCAAGCGTACTGAGCGAACCTTTGAAAGCCTCCGATACCCTTTCGGAGGCGACCACCCCAGTCAAACTACCCATCAAACAATGTCCCCCCTGCGGGGTTAGACTCCAAGTAAGTAAAGGGTGGTATTTCAACGTTGGCTCCATAATGGCTAGCGCCACTACTTCATAGCCTCCCACCTATCCTACACATCACTTACCCGAAATCAATGTTAAACTATAGTAAAGGTGCATGGGGTCTTTCCGTCCCGTTGCGGGTAATCAGCGTCTTCACTGATACCACAATTTCACCGAGCTCGTGGCTGAGACAGAGCGGAGATCGTTACACCATTCGTGCAGGTCGGAACTTACCCGACAAGGAATTTCGCTACCTTAGGACCGTTATAGTTACGGCCGCCGTTTACTGGGGCTTCGATTCAAAGCTTCTCTTGCGATGACCTCTCCTCTTAACCTTCCAGCACCGGGCAGGTGTCAGGCCTTATACTTCAACTTTCGTTTTTGCAAAGCCCTGTGTTTTTGTTAAACAGTCGCCACCGCCATTTCTCTGCGGCCAGCATTGCTGCTGGCACCCCTTCTCCCGAAGTTACGGGGTTAATTTGCCTAGTTCCTTAGCCACGGATCACTCGAGCGCCTTAGTATTTTCTACCCAACTACCTGTGTCGGTTTGCGGTACGGGTAATAGCCACCTGAAGCTTAGAAGATTTTCTTGGAAGTTTGTTTGGACTCAATCCTCTTGTCTGACGACTCAAGGTACTTTCACCTTTCAGAAGATGTGCGGATTTGCCTACACACCCTAAACCTACGGGCTTAAACGAACTATTCCGTCAGTTCGCTGAGTTTACACGCCTTCGTCTCTCCATCGCAGTGGTATTAGTACTGGAATATTAACCAGTTGTCCATCGATTACGCCCTTCGGCTTCACCTTAGGTCCCGACTAACCCTGAACCGATTATCGTTGTTCAGGAAACCTTAGTCTTTCGGCGAACAGGTTTCTCGCCTGTTTTATCGTTACTTATGCCTACATTTGCTTTTCTAACCACTCCAGTAGCGCTCACGCAACTCCTTCAACGTTGTTAGAATGCTCCCCTACCGATTGTATTGCTACAATCCCAAAGCTTCGGTAATAGTCTTGATGCCCGAGTATCATCCACGCACAATCGCTCGACCAGTGAGCTGTTACGCACTCTTTAAATGAATGGCTGCTTCCAAGCAAACATCCTGGCTGTCAATGCAATCGCACCACGTTATATCAACTTAGACTATATTTAGGGACCTTAGCTGTTGGTCTGAGTTCTCCCTCTCTCGTCCGCGGACCTTAGCACCCGCGGGCTCACTGCAGAGTATATTTAATAGCATTCGGAGTTTGTCAGGACTTGGTAGGAATCGCTTCCCCCGCATCCAATCAGTAGCTCTACCTCTATTAAACTTAACCTCTACGCTGCCCCTAAAGGCATTTCGGGGAGTACGAGCTATTTCCCAGTTTGATTAGCCTTTCACCCCTACCCACAGCTCATCCGGAAGCTTTTCAACGCTTATCGGTTCGGACCTCCATTGGCGGTTAAACCAACTTCATCCTGGCCATGGGTAGATCACAAGGTTTCGCGTCTACCTCTACTGACTATACGCCCTATTCAGACTCGCTTTCGCTTCGGTTAACGCCCCTGAAGGGCTTAACCTTGCCAGTAAAGTGTAACTCGTAGGCTCATTATGCAAAAGGCACGCTGTCACCCCACGTAAGGGCTCCAACCGCTTGTAAGCGCATGGTTTCAGGTTCTATTTCACTCCGCTGTTTGCGGTTCTTTTCACCTTTCCTTCACAGTACTAGTTCACTATCGGTGTCTTAGGAGTATTTAGCCTTACCAGATGGTGCTGGCAGATTCCTACAGGGCGTCTCCGACCCCGCAGTACTCAGGATACTACTAGGTATAAAAGTTATGTCGTGTACGGGATTATCACCCTCTGTGATTGGCCTTTCCAAACCTATTCCACTATAACTCTTAAGTCCACATTGTAGTCCTACAACCCCACAGTAACCGTAATTACTATGGTTTGGGCTCTTGCGCGTTCGCTCGCCACTACTTGCGCAATCATTAAATTATTTTCTTCTCCTGCTCCTACTTAGATGTTTCAGTTCAGAGCGTTTGCTTCTATTGCTAGATATATAGGGTTGCCCCATTCGGAAATCTTGGGATATAATGTGTATTTGCCACTCCCCCAAGCTTATCGCAGCTTATCACGTCCTTCTTCGCCTCTAAGACCCAAGGCATCCTCCATGCGCCCTTAATTACTTTCTGTTTGTTATCAGTTTCCTGATAAGCAAGGTACACAGCTTTTGCTCTGTTGTACCAAAGTCATTTTTTTTTAAGTGGTTGATGTTCCACTTCTTACAATTAATAGATTTTCATCTATCTGTTGTTAAATTTAAGTAAACCTTTACAGTTTAATTAAATCTCGTGTCTTTTTTTCAATATGTCAATGAACGTTTTCTTTATCTCTAAAGAATTGGTGGAGAATATCGGACCTGCCTTTCGGCAGACAGGGTCGAACCCTAGTCGTTTATTATTCCATCCTTTGGTGGAGAATATCGGAGTCGAACCGATGACCTCCTGCGTGCAAGGCAGGCGCTCTAGCCAGCTGAGCTAATCCCCCAAAATTTAAGCTTCGCATTTTTTAATATTTAGTGATTAGTTTTTAATACTAATTATTAAAAACTAAAACTGTTTACTAAAAACTTACTGTGTAGTCCCGAGCGGATTTGAACCGCTGACCCCTACATTATCAGTGTAGTGCTCTAACCAACTGAGCTACGGGACTGTTTTTTAATTCAAAATTTAAAATCTAAAATTCAAAATTTTGAACTTCTTATCTTAAACTTTAAATTTATCCTTTCACCTTTGTTAAAGCCTTACTGGGCTCTTGTTTTTGGGTTGTAATCTTTTTTTTAGATTTTCGGAATTAAAATAATAACAAGTAACTGTTTAGGTAAAGGCTTCTACAAAACCCTTTGTTAAGAGGGATGACTCCAGAAAGGAGGTGTTCCAGCCGCACCTTCCGGTACGGCTACCTTGTTACGACTTAG
>CALBLZ010000101.1 GCA_937895715.1 uncultured Candidatus Berkelbacteria bacterium | reverse complement strand
AATCTCGGTAGCCTCCTCAAAAGTTTCTGCTTGATCGAAACTATCGTCGAAAGCGTATGTTTGGTGCTTAATGCTGGAGCGCACCCATTCGCGCCAGACATTCTTGGCGATGGTGTAGAGCAGTTTCTTGAGCTCTACTTCATCCATTCCATCTAGGCGGTCAACGTAGCCTTTATACAGTCGCATAAAGACTTCTTGCACCAAGTCTTCTACCTCTGATAATGCAACTCCTTTGTAGTAAAAGAAGTTGTGAACAAGCTTGGCGAACTCTCGGTATAAAACCTCAAAACGCTCCATATACATTCAGTATACAGAGCGTCTGAGGTTTTGAATGACTATTCTGCTGCTGGAGTAGTCTTTGTATCAGCTGGTGCTGCCACCCCTACCTCAGGCACAACTTCGCTCTCGTCGAGCAGTGTAACACTAGTAACTCGCTCACCAGTATTGAGGCGCATCAGGGTGACTCCTTGCGTAACGCGACCGAGTTTCTTAACGCTGGAAAGAGTTGTTTTGATAACAGTACCCTTACTAGAGATCAGTACAATTTCGCCCTTGTCGTTTTCAACAGCTCCGGCGTAGACCACATTCCCTACCTTAGCGGTAACAGCGGCGGCCTTAATGCCCATGCCGGCACGGTGTTGAATATCAAACTCAGTAAGACTGGTGCGCTTGCCAAACCCGTTTTCAAATACAACAACCATTTGAGATGTTTGTAGCTGCTCGTCGGTGAGTACGTCCATTGATACAATCTTATCCTCAGCCTTAAGCTTCATACCACGCACACCAGAAGCGGAGCGGCCAGTTGGGCGGATTTCTCCTTCTTTGAATACAATTGCCTGAGATTTAGCCGTAACCATCAGCACGTTATCTGCACCATTTGATGGACGAACCCACTGCAGCACGTTTCCAGGGGCCAGGTTGATGGCAATAATACCGTTCTTGCGTACGTTGGTGTAGGCCTTAATCTCGGTCTTTTTAACGGTGCCGTCAGTGGTCCCCATAATGAAGTACCCGGCGGAAGCTTCTTGTTCCTTCGTAAGAGTCAGCATGGCCGTTACCTTCTCGTTCTGACCAATCTGAATCACGTTCACAATGGCCTGACCCTTCGCTTGGCGGGTGGCGTTGGCGATTTCGAATACCTGGGTGCGGTAGAGGCGACCAAGGTCGGTAAAGAAGTAGACCACATCGTGCGTTTTTGCAGACTGCAAGAAGGCTACTTCGTCTTCATCCTTGGTGTTCATACCTGCTACACCCTTACCCCCGCGGCCCTGGCTACGGTAGGTGTCACGCTGGACACGCTTAATGTAGTTGGTTTTGGTGAGCGAGATCAGCACCTCTTCATTCGGAATCAGATCTTCGGCCGTAAAGCCCTTAAGGTCTGACTGGATGATCTTGGTGCGGCGTGGTATTGCATATTGATCCCTAATCGCAATAGTTTCTTCACGGATGATGGCCAGAATCTTTTCTTCGTGTGCCAGCAGATCTTCGCACCAGGCAATGAACTTCATCTTTTCGTCGAACTCGTCCTTTAAGCGTTGACGCTCAAGGCCAACCAGGCTGGAGAGACGCATGTCGAGAATAGCATTGGTCTGAATCTCGGTAAGCTTAAAGCGAGCAATAAGCTTAGCCTTGGCTTCATCACGATTCTTGGTGCTGCGAATAATCGCAACAACTTCGTCGATATTATCCAGGGCAATGAGCAACCCTTCGAGAATGTGGGCACGCTCCTTAGCACGAGCAAGGTCGTACTCGGTACGGCGGCGAATAACTACCTGGCGGTGCTTAATAAATTCTTGTAGAACCTCTTGTAGGTTGAGTACGCGTGGCTCGATCTCGTCTACCAAGGCCAGCATATTCACGTGGTAGGTAGTCTGTAGTGGAGTGAGCTCGTAAAGCTTGTTGAGCACCTTCTTGGGGTACGAGTTGCCACGCAGCTCGATTACTACACGAATTCCCTCACGGCTCGATTCATCGCGAATATCGGTAATTCCGTCGATCTTCTTGTCTTTTACAAGATCGGCAATACGGCTTACCATTTCAGCCTTGTTCACCTGGAACGGAATCTGGGTGACCACTATGCGGAAGCCATTCTTGCGCTCTTCAATTTCAGCAACTGAACGAATAGTGAATTTACCCCTACCTGTTGTGTAGGCGTCACGAATACCAGTGCCTGCGTACACCTCAGCAGCGGTTGGAAAATCTGGACCGGTTACGTGCTGCATGAGCTCGTCGACGGTTGATTCTGGCTTATCGATGAGCGCCACGACACCGTCACAGAGTTCCCCTAGGTTGTGCGGTGGAATGTTGGTGGCCATACCTACCGCAATACCAACACCGCCGTTTAGCAGTAGGTTTGGAACTTTAGCAGGAAGAACAGTTGGTTCGTTACGAGAGCCATCGTAGGTTGGTGCGAATGGCACGGTATCTTTATCGATATCTGAGAGCATTTCACTCGAAATGCGAGACATGCGAGATTCCGTGTAGCGCATTGCGGCGGCACCATCTCCGTCGATTGAGCCAAAGTTACCCTGACCATCGATGAGCATATGGCTCATCGAGAAGTGCTGCGCCATGCGCACAAGGGAATCGTAAATAGCGGCGTCACCGTGTGGGTGGTAGTACCCCATTACCTGACCAACGGTCTGGGCAGACTTTTGGTACTTAACGTTGTAACGCAGGCCCATCTCATTCATAGCGAATAGAATGCGACGGTTAACCGGCTTCAGACCATCACGAGCGTCTGGGAGCGCACGAGCAACAATTACGCTCATGGCGTAATCGAGGTACGAGGTCTGCATTTCGCGCACAATATCGCGACCTTGCACCATTCCTACTCCATCTACATGAACCGGCTCAGAGTTAGCTGGGGCGATATAGCTTTCGGCTGGTTCTGCAAGGTTAATATCAGCATCGTCCGTTTCAGTCTCGGTAGATTTGCTAATCGTGGAGTTGTCTTCGTCGCCAGCATCACCATCTACAGTAGCGTCAGTCTCGGGCTGCTGTGGCTCGAGTTCTTCTGGAGTTTCGTTGGGGGTAAGAATTTCTTCGTCCATAGCGGGAAGTTACACGTCCAGGTTAGTCACCGTCTTGGCATGAGTTTGAATAAATCGCTTACGTGGTGGAACATCTTCGCCCATCAGTACGCTAAAGACCTCGTCGGCGCGCTCCGCGTTGTCCATAGTCACCTGCAGAAGAATGCGGTTTTCTGGGTTCATGGTGGTCTCCCACAGCTGCTCGGCATTCATTTCACCAAGACCCTTAAAGCGCTGCACGGTTTTAACTCCTGCCCGCTTCATGAGGCTCTGGTCTTGTGGGTTGGCGACTTCTTCTTCCTCCACTTCACCGTCAACTACTTCTTCGGGGTCAACTTCTACAACCTTCTTTAATTTGGCTGGTTTTGCAGCTTCTTCTTCGGCAAGCTTGGTGAGCTGTGCGTCGCGCTCGGCTTCTGAGAATGACCAGTATTGTTCTTTACCCTTCGTGAAGCCGTACAGCGGCGGCTGCGCAATGTACAGGTGCCCACGGCTAATTATCTCTGGGAAGTGGCGGTAAAAGAGCGTCAGAAGGAGTGTGCGAATGTGAGCACCGTCTACGTCTGCATCCGTCATGATGACGATGCGGTGATACCGGAGCTTTGCGTAATCGATACTGTCACCGATACCAACACCAGATGCGACGATAAGGTTCTTTATTCCCTCGGATGAAAGCATGCGGTCCAAGCGAGCGCGTTCAACGTTGAGGATCTTACCGCGCAGAGGAAGAATTGCCTGGGTTTTGCGGTCACGACCTTCCTTTGCTGAACCACCAGCTGAGTCACCCTCTACAATGTAAAGCTCACACTTAGATGGGTCTTTCTCGGAACAGTCAGCCAGCTTACCTGGCAGTGTCATACCTTCGAGCGCACCTTTTCGAATTACAGTTTCGCGAGCGGCACGGGCAGCGAGGCGTGCATGAAGTGAGAGCAGCGACTTTTCAATGATTTTACGAGCACAGGTTGGGTTTTCACCGAAGTACTCACTCAGAGCTTCGTTCACAACTGTTTCAACAGCCGAGCGCATTTCAGGAGTACCCAACTTAGCCTTGGTCTGGCCTTCAAACTGAGGATCTGGCAGTTTAACAGAGATAACAGCCGTTAATCCTTCGCGGATGTCTTCTCCTGTTAGCGCGCCGTCGGCTTCTTTTTGCAGGTTATTTGCCTTAGCGTAGCCATTGATCTGCTTAGTGAGAGCTGTGCGAAAGCCGGTTAGGTGCGTTCCACCTTCTGGTGTGTAGACGTGGTTAGCAAAGCTGTACACCCGCTCTGCAAAGTCGTCACCGTAGGCCATCGCAACTTCTACCTGAAAATCTCCTACTGCCTTTTCAGTAGTAAAGATAGGATCGGTAATGGTTTCGTGGTGCTTATTGAGGTGGCGAACATAGGAGCTGATGCCGCCCTCAAAGTAGAAGGTGAAGCTCTTAGGATCAGCACCAAGTGCAGCAATTTCTAGCGCATCAGCCTGTCCTTCGCGGTAATCGGATACCACAAAGCGCACCGCCTTGGTCAGGTAGGCCTGATTGCGCATGTGATCGATGATCGTCTGGTGGCTGAACTCGATAACCGGGAAAATGCTGCCGTCTGGAATAAAACTTACGCGGGTTCCGTTACTCTTTTGTTTAAGCCACTCGTCGGTATCTGGAATATCACTAGACGAGATTTCTTTGGTAACTTTCCCCTGCTGAAACTCCATTGTGTAGAGTTTTCCTTCTTTCTTAACCTCCGCAACCAACTTGGTTGAAAGAGCATTTACTACAGAGGCACCCACACCATGTAGGCCAGAAGAAACCTTATACCCGCCGCCGCCAAATTTTCCACCAGCATGAAGCACAGTGAGAACGGTTTCAAGCGCGGACTTACCGGTTTTCTGAACCTTATCTACTGGAATACCACGACCATTATCCTCAACACTTACCGATCCATCAGCGTTAAGGATGATGCGGATACGGTTGCAGTGCCCTGCCATTGCTTCATCGATGGCATTGTCGAGCAGCTCCCAAATAAGGTGGTGAAGGCCTTCGATGCCAGTTCCACCAATATACATACCCGGACGCTTGCGTACCGGATCGAGCCCTTCGAGTACCGTAATTTGGTCGGCGCCGTAGGAACCAGTAACTTCTGTTGAGGGTAACGGAGTTTCGTCAGCCATGAATGAATGATTCGCGCATAAAAAGATGGGTCATTAGCCCCGATAGAGCCAGTGTAGCACAGTGTGAAAGCCTCAGACTAGCTTTCTAAGCCTGATAATTTGTGCTAGCGGCACAGGCTAGCCACCTCACCAAAGTACACGAGAATTCCACGAGAGGCGGTACAGCTATCAGCCGCCACCTTTTCTGAAAATGCCTCCTGTTTTGCTATGGTTGTAGCTCCGAGAAGCTCACTGAGCAGCCCGTCTTCTGGTGACTTCTCCTCCACTACACGAAATGACTTGTCACGTTTTGCAGCTGTTGCAAGTGCTTTATATGTATCATCGCGACTCAGCGTACCGTCGATCAACTTAAACTCTTCAGCTTGTTTGTTATCGTAAATGAGCGCGCCAATCTTATTGCGAATATCATCTTCGGAAATAGCACGGTACTTTGCAACATGCGCCACGAAGTTTGTGTACTCATTATTTACACCTGCCTGGAGTACCCCAACTTCGGTCTGGGTCAAGCGACGAAATGGGTTGCCGAGATCCTTAGAGGTGCCGGCTGTAATGTATGTCTCCTCTATACCTTTTTGGGTCACAATTCCTCCACCAAGTAAGCCGCCGTCTGTGGCCACTGGCTGATCGTAGAATGTAAAAGGGCCTGAAATTACCCCGATACTCCCGATATTGCTCCCGTAGTCTGCGTACACCTTGTCTGCTGCAATGGCTGCCCAGTAGCCGCCCGACGCAGCTAGCCCTGAGATGTGTGCGTACACCGGCTTTTTTGTTCGCTCCTTATACAGTGCTACGCCATCTGCAATTGCCTGTGAGCCGTATATTGTGCCCCCAGGCGAACTGATTTCCAGGATCACTCCTTGAATTGAGTTGTTCTTTGATGCTTTCCTAAGCTGCTCTTTTACCTGGTAGCCGTAGCTCGCACTTTCAGAAAAAACATCGAAAGCCGAACCAGAGCCGTCCCCAAGTATCACTCCTGTGATTGGAATCGAAAGAAACGTGTCTCGCGCATCTTCTTCACCAAAAACTGTGGTCGGCTGGTCTGAGGTGTCGGGTTCTGCGCCGAGCAGTGAGAAAGGAGCAGCGACTATGCTCAATATAACTAGTGACACTACGACGCTCAGCATTGCAAAAAAGATGTTCCCTGACATCCGCAGCACTCCCGCAAAATACGAGTTTGCCCCTGCGCGCGATGTTGGTGCCTCGTTAAATACTACTTTCTCAGTCATTATTCCCCCTTATGGTTACGCGCTGTGAGCGCTTGGTTCACTAGTGTTTGAATCTTCCGCTTAAAGTTGTGCGCACTGAATGCTTCAGCAGCTGCCATAATCGCTGCTATCTCTTTTTCAGAGTCGAGCGGGTGGGCCTCAAACTTTGTAATCAACTCTATGATAGCCTCTGGTGTCTGCTCCTTAAAGAATAATCCGCTTACCCCCTCAGTAATCGACTCTAGAACACCACCCTTTCCGTACGCGAGTACGGGGCGTCCGCAGGCCATTGCCTCTAGAGGAGTCATGCCGGCATCCTCGAGCGGTGGGAAAATCATTGCCTTACAGTTGGCAAAGAGCTTCCGCATCTCTTCATCAGTAACCTTGCCGGTGAACTCAATGGTCGGACCTGCTATTGCTTTGAGCGCAGCTTCGTCCGGTCCACTACTCATTACAATCAGTCGCCTTCCGAGAGCGTTACAGGCGTGGATTGCTAAATCGACGCGCTTATAGGGCACTAACCGCGACGCGGTAAGGTAGTAGTCCTCAACTTTGTCAGATGACTTACGGTAAAAGTGTTTCGTATCGACAGGTGGAAATATAACCTCATCCACTTTGCGTTCATACCACGTTTCAATGCGACGCTTGGTTTCCTCCGAGTTGGCAATAATTACGTCTGGAGATAGTGCGCCCTGTTTATCCTTTCGCTTGAGATAGGCAAACAAGAATGGAACTATTGGCCAGGTAATCTTTGGCGCTGTGTACCGAAAGTAATCTGCATCAACCGTGAGGTATCGGGTAGTGGTGTGCATGTAGCACACGTGAAGCGCGGTTTTTGGCACCCGGATTCCCTTCATAAACCCCGAGGAGTCTGAGAGAACCAGATCATACCCGGAGAAATCGAGCGATTCGATTGCCTTTGGCATCAGAGCCAGGTACCACTTATAGTTTGTTTTACCCCGAGGAAGTCGTTGAATAAAGCTGGTGATAACATTCTTGCCTGCAAACTCAGTGACCTTCTCACTATCGTAGGTGGTGGTAAAAATATCTGCCTGCGGATAAATCTCATGGAACAGCTGGGTAACACGCTCAGCGCCACCCCACTGGTTGAGAAAATCGTGCGCTAGGGCAACTTTGAGCTCTTTACCCATTAGAATGCCTCAGTTTTACTAGTCGGGATGAACACCTTAACCGTGCGCAGAATGATCCACAGATCGTTTAGCAGGTTCCAGTTTTCGATGTAGTACACATCTAGCGTAATACGTTGCGCAAAGCTCAGCTGATTGCGGCCACTCACTTGCCAGAGCCCGGTAAGACCCGGTTTTACGGTGAAGAGAATTCGGGCTGCCTCGCCAAACTTTGCAACTTCGTCGTTAAGCTCGTTCCGGTAAATTGGACGTGGACCCACCAGACTTAGCGTGCCAAGTAACACGTTGAAGAACTGCGGAAGTTCATCAAGACTTGTTTTGCGTAGCACCTTACCAATGGCCGTAATTCGGGGGTCATTCTTGAGTTTACTCATCTCTTTCCACTCCTTTGCGGCATCAGGATGCGTGTCGAGATACTTCTGGAAACGTGCAGCGCCGGAGTAGCCAGGCCCATCGCAGTACTCAACCTTCATTGAGCGAAACTTCCAGACCCTAATCGGCTGCATATCCTTTCCCAAGCGCTCGTTTGTGTAAATCATCGGGCCTGGGTCTGCCAGTTTCATCCAGACCATTATTATGAGAAAAATTGGCGAAAACAGAATGATAAAGAAAATGCTCCCGAAAATATCGAAAATTCGCTTTACCACCCTCCCCCAACCATCGAGTGGAGTTGGCTGAACTTCGACTGCGGGCAGGCCCATTTCAGTACGTATGACAAAACTACTCTGCAGCTCAGTAAAGAGCGATGGAACAAAACTAAAGCCAACCTGATGCTCGATACAGTGGTTACGGAGCTTAATGAGCTCTTCAACGTTATATCGCTCGTTAATTATCAAAAGCTCGTCGAGGTTGTCAGCATCGAGCTGACGAATAATCTCGTCTACATCGAGAGATTTGTACTGCTGCTCAATGCGATAGAGTGAGTGAGGCGTTGAACGTAGGCTCTTTAGAATGCGTGAAAGGTTTCGTAGGTCTCCCACTACTGCGAGGCGTATTACACCAATGTTAAATCGACGCAGAATGGCCTGTAGACCCCATACTGCAAGTCTGCCAGCAATCACAAAGAGTGTGCAGAATATCCATGCGTAGAGCACCGTTGAGCGTGGTAGGAAGAAATCGTTGCGGAGCAAGAACAACAGAAGAATAAAGAAGAGTCCAACTGAAACCCCTATGAATATCCGCAGTATACGATTACCCCAAGGAAGCTTACCGCGCATTGCGTAGAGCCCGGTTAGCCCAAAGATACCCAACATTACCGGAACAATGTAGCTGATATAGCGCAGGTAATTTTCATATGGCAAGATCTGACCGTTTATACCGTAATTCACGACAGATCCGAGGTCTGTGCCAAGGTCAGGTGTGATAACAAAGCCGCTATTGCGTAGGTAGTACGCCAAAGAGAACCCAGCAAGCAGCATCAAGAAATCGAGTGGGACGAGAATGATGGAGAAAAAGATCTCGGAACGTTTCATTAGTACATCTATCCTAGCAGATACATCAGGGTACGAAAAAGCTCCCTTACGGGAGCTCTCTCTGCACCTAGAACAGTCTTAGGCTGCCTTCTTGAGAAGGAGGAGACCGGTGCGTGCGTTCTCAGAAACCATCATGCCAGCTGGAACTGCGTCCAAACCGGATGCTGCATCGACCTTGCGGGCGAAGTAGTAGATGGTCTGCACACGACCACCCTTAAGAGTAACAGCCTTGGAATGCAGGAAGTATTCCTGTCCCTTTGAATTCTTCTGTGAGTATGCCATTGCAACTCCTTAATCACCGTAAGGTGAGCACTACTAATAAACTTGAGATCAGTATTACGAAACCAAGTGTAACCTGTCAACAGATTAGCCAATTTTTTTCAGGTTGGTAATGCGCATTAGTGGCTTTTAGAGCCATTTTCTCAACACTACTAATCTGGGAGTGACTGGACGTATTCTTTGAGTGTTGCCGCGCTTTTCAGTAGCTCTTGGTACTCACCCTGACTCAGAGAGAGGTCAAAAACCTGTCCAGCCCCTTCATGATTCACTAGCGTAGGAAGCGCCAAGTAGACGTCATTAATATCGTAATCTCCTTTCGCCAAAGTGGAGATCGGAAGAATCACATTTTCATTTCGTGAAATTGCTCGCATAATGCGCAGCAACGATGAGCCAATACCGTAGTAGGTAGCCATCTTTTTAGCGATGATTTGGTAGGCAGCTGTACGAACATTCTCAGTCATCTGCGCTTTTTCCTCGTCGCTGAAGCTCATACCCTTTTGTCGAAGGAAACTTTCAAGTTCAATGCCACGAACGGACACTCTGCTATATATAGGCACCTGACTGTCGCCGTGTTCACCGAGTGAGTAGGCTGAGATCTGTGTGGCAGATACGCCGATCTTATGGCTTAGGAGCGCACGTAGTCGAGCAGAGTCGAGCACTGTGCCACTTCCGATAATCCGCCGTGGGTCGAGGCCGGAGTACTTGTAGGTCGCGTAGGCCATGACGTCTGCCGGGTTGCTCACAACCAGGTAGAATGCATTTGGCGAGTATTGTACCAGCTTGGGTACAATGTCTTTAAAAATCTCGGCATTCTTTTGTGCTAAATCTAAGCGCGTTCCGTCCTTAAGGTTGCTGAGTCCTGCGGTAATCACAATGAAATCGCTATCTGCCGAATCTGAATAGTCACCTTGCCGAATCTGAGTTGGGTACTCAATGGACGCAGCATGGCTCATATCCATAGCCTCACCAACCGCACGGTCCGCATTTACGTCAATCAGGACAATTTCACTCGCCATACCTGAAACAACCAGCCGGTAGGCAAAGGTTGAACCAACCATCCCCGCCCCAACAACAGTAACTTTCATAGTGCCTCCTTTGAACTAATTACAAGGTTTGTGTGTGAATTTCTGGGTGATCACGTAGCCACAGCTCGAGCTCGCTCGTATGCAGTAGCCCGGCTTGCGCTCCTACATGCTGCACCACCGAAGCTGCCTGCATTTGCCCCCAACGCAACGCTTCTGCCAAAGGCAGGCCTTGTGCCAGAGCGGCAGCACTAGCAGAGGTGTAGGCATCTCCTGCACCCGTAGTGTCAACTCGTAGAATGTGATCAATAACAGGAAGGTGCACTGCGCCAGAAGAGTCAGCTGCATAGCTACCGTTTCCACCATCGGTAACAATCGCCACTTCTGGTCCCAACTCTCGTAACCCGGCAAGTAGGCGCTTCATGAGATCTCGCTCGTCATGTCCATCGCTCGAGATTCCTAAAAAGTGCTCTGCCTCTTCTTTGTTCATAACGACCATGTAGGTCCTTTTTAGTAGAGGGCGACTTACATCTAACCCAAGGCGAAGTTGGAGAGATCCAGGTTGATATACCAGCTTGGCGTTGTTTGCTGCGGCGTAGTCGATAATCGACGGGATAATTGATTCAAACCCGTCTTTCATCGACGTTACATACAGCCATTTGGCCGGGGCGAGAGCGGGTAGTTGGTACTGGCGGTGATGGTGAAAAGCAAAAATGGTGCGCTCACCGTCATAACTCAGCACGGTATTGTAATTGGTTCGCTCACCTTCTTCACGAACGACATACTCCAGAGCTATTCCGTTTTCTTGTAGTTCCCCCGAAACGCGGTCTCCGGTGCGGTCAGTACCAATGTGGGTGTACAAGGCTGTGTGCAGACCAAGGCGCGCCAGAGATACTGCGGCATTTGCAGCATTTCCGCCTACCGCATCAAACTTGGCAGTAACGGGTATCTTGTCAGCGAAATTGAAAGAAATGACACACTCTTCTTTTTTGAGTTCACAAACAACTTTGGCGTCGTCTTCGCCAATTTGCAGGAATACATCCTGACAAGAATCACCGAGAACTATTGCGTCGTACATGGGTAGGAAACTTCCTACCTAGTATACAGGAGCAAGGCAGTTTTTTCCGCACACACTTGGGCTGCTGGCTGCCTGGCAGGACTCACAACAGATAAAGTGGCGATGACAGTCTAAATTTTCACAATTAATGTAACGCTCACACGGCTCGTTACAGCGTTCGCAGCGGCCAACAACAACGTGTGATGGATCTTGTAAGTTAAATCCCATGGTCACACGCCCATCAAAAACATAGAGTTGTCCGTGAAAATCTTCGTTTGGATACTTTTCCATGTATGTCACTATGCCACCAGAAAGCTGGTACACCTCTTTGAACCCAGATGACAGGAGGAAACCAGAAGCTTTCTCGCATCGGACTCCACCGGTGCAGACCGTTACCACAGTTTTGTCTTTAAGATGCTCAAGTGACGGCAGGATTGCAGGCAGGTCACGGAAGTTGGTAAGTGGCGGGAGTATGGAGTTAGCAAAATGGCCGACTACATGCTCGTAATCGTTGCGCATGTCGACGATGTAAAACTCCTTCCCCGAATGCACCCAGCTATGAAGCTCCTCTGCCTCTATGTGTGGGGCGGTAAACGTTGCTGGGTTAATATCCTTTTCGCCAAGATGGCCACTCACAATTTCGTTTCTAACCTTAATTGAGAGCCTTGGGAATGATGATCCTGTTCCCGGACTTCGTTTCATGTGAGTGTCTGTGAAGCGGGGATCAGCAAGAAGATTTGTAACGTACTTTTCGGTATTTTCAGTTGTTCCTTCAAGCGTTCCATTGATCCCCTCATGCGCAATAATGAGCCGACCGGTAAGGTTTAACTCAGTACAAAGCAACCGCTGCTCTTGCAGCAGGGCTTGTGGGTCATCAATGTGAACATACTTGTAGTACAAGAGTACTTGGTGGTTGGCCATATCAGAGCTATCCGTATGTAAGTCGTTTTGCCGCTGCAACAATTGCCTCAGGAGTTAGATTGAAATGAGCATAAAGCTCTGCCGCACTACCTGACTCACCAAAGTGATCAGACATACCGATGCGAGCCATGGGAGTGGGCACGTTCTCAGCAAACAGTTCAGCCAAAGCACTACCCAGCCCCCCTGTAATTTGGTGGTCTTCGGCAGTGACAACTCTCCCAGTTTTAGCCGCT
>CALBLZ010000100.1 GCA_937895715.1 uncultured Candidatus Berkelbacteria bacterium | reverse complement strand
ACTTATATACCCGAGTGAATGGCGCGAGGTACTTGACCTTCTCACCATCTGGCATGGTGGGTTGGTTTCTTTCGGAGGAATTTTGGTCGGCGGTCTGTATGTGTGGATATCGGTACAACGTTTGCCGAAAGAAAAGCAGCTACGGGCACTCGATGTAATGATTGTAGCGACACTCCTTGCCTGGGCAATTGGGCGTTGGGGGAACTACTACGCAGTTGAATCTGTGGGGGTGCAGAGTGCTGCCTGGGCCGTTACCTACGGCCGTGTGCCAATTCAGCTATTTGAGTCACTCGGCTGCTTAATCGCTGCAGGAGCACTGCATAGTCAGCTAGACCGACACAAAGCTGGCTTGATTGCCATTGTTGGGCTGATGTCGTACGGAGGCGTGCGGTTTGTGGTGGACATCTGGCGCGAAGAAACGGTTTGGGGCTTGCTCCGCGTGAGCCAGTGGGCTGCACTCGTACTCGTAATTGGAAGTTTTATTGCATGGCTCACCTTCACCAGAAAAACCAAGGATTAGTCGCAGTATTCGGAGCTGGGCTGATTTGGATTGGTCTCGACCAAATTCTAGCTAATTTTCTCGTTGAAAAGGGCTGGGTAGAGCAACTCGAGCCGCTGCAGCAAGTTATTGAGAAGCCTTCAGCAACGATTCTAAGTATTGTTGGGGTGTTACTACTCTGGTTTCTTACCCGTAAGCACCCGAATACTCCAGCACTGATTGGGTTGAGCGCTGGGGCGTTCAGTAACGGCATCTCCTACCTGCGTTTCGGGTTTGTGCCTGATTACATCCCACTCGGGTTCGGCATTATGAATAATGTTTCCGACTTTCTTATTTGTGTCTGCATAGTCGTGCTGGCTCTAGAAGAGTTTCGGAACCAAAAAACCGCCCCGTAAGGCGGTATGTTTGGATCGCGGGTGGATTATTTTGAAGAGTCGACAACTTTTTGTACCACTGCCTTAAAGGCTTCTGGGTGGTTGAGAGCCATATCGGCGAGCACCTTGCGGTCGAGCTCGAGGCCGGAGGCCTTAAGTTTGCTCATGAAGGTGCTGTAGGACATGCCGTGAACGCGGACTGCTGCGTTAATGCGAACAATCCAACCAGCGCGAAGATCGCGCTTTTTTGTGCGACGGTCGCGGTACGCAAATTGACCAGCTTTAAGTAGGGCCTCGGTGGCGCGCTTTACAAGCGTGCGGCGACCGTTGCGAAAACCTTTGGCGCGCTCAAGCAGGTAGGCGTGGCGCTTGTGAGTAGTGACTCCTCGTTTAACACGTGGCATAGCGGGAAATTACAAAGACTATAGGTAAGGAAGGAGCTTTTTGAGACGGCGCTTCATGCCAAGATCGAGGATCTTGTAGCTTTTAGCAGCACGCAACTGACGCTTGCTCTTGTTGTGGCGCAAGTGCTGTGCGGAAACAGTAGCTGTTTGCAGCTTACCACTACCGGTGATGCGGATGCGTTTTGACGTTGTCTTATGCGTCTTGAGTTTCATGATGCTACTTCGCTCTTAGATTGCTTCTTCTCTTTTAAGAGAACAGTGAACTGCTTGCCCATACGCTGGATTGGCTGTTCGTACTCCATTCCGAGTTGATCTCGGAAGGCGTCGAGCTGCTCAATACCCTTCTCTTTGAAAGCCATTTCGCGACCGACTAGTTTTAGTCGGAGCTTGAGGCGGTGTCCTTCTTTCAGGAAGCGTTGTGCTTGCTTAAACTTAACGTCCCAATCGTGGGTGTCGGTGTTGTAGCTCAGCCGGATCTCTTTGATATCCTGAGTTTTTTTAGCTTTGTTTTTGCGATCCTTACGATTCTGCTCATACTTGTATTTGCCGTAATCGAGGATTTTGGCGACGGGTGGGTTTGCATTAGGCGAGACCAAAACAAGGTCTAGTTCTAGTGCATTTGCACGCTCAAGTGCGGTCCGCGTTTCGATCTCTCCGACAGGTATACCAGTTTCGTCAATCAAGTAGACACGCGCTGCGCGGATACGTTGGTTAACGGGAAGAATTTCAGATGCTATACAGAGCCCTTTAATCAGTAAAATCAGACTGTAGCGTACCAGGTTGCGCTACAGGAGTCAATACATTTGCTCCGAGGCTAGTCGACCCGGCCAACAATCAAACGAATTTTGTGCGACTCAGTGGAGCAGGTGATCGGAGTTTGGCAAATTTCGCTCCCAGCAACAATTACGGGGAGGGGAGTTGCCGTGCGAATCCCTACTTCTGTAGCTGTAAATGAGCTAACGCGGGGCGGCTCAACTTTCTTTCGCAGGAGACCACTAAACATCCCGCCAGATTTTTGCTCGTGCGGCGTTAGGGTAATGGTGAGCTGCTCAGCCGGCGTAACGGCAACGTGTGCGCAGCTTGCATCGGTAAGCTCAAAATCCTTGGTTTCTGCAGTGAGGGTAGTGCCACGGGGGAGCTGGATGGTTGCAGGAGTGAGAAAGAATACCTCTTGGTTAATTACGCCAAGCTGCGTGTGCACCCAGCGGCGGCGCTTAAGCTGCTCAGCTGCAGCTTCCCAGGAGGTAACGTTAATCAAGTTGAATAGATCGTGATTTTCGGCCAGGGGGATGATCCCAAACACTAAGTCGTGGGGCGCGATTGCCCGTGCTACTTGGTTTACGAGAGAAACACCGCCAACGGCCACAATGGTGGCGTAACGTTTGGCGAGTGCGTTCTGAATCAGCTCAGGGATGCTGCGTCCCGGCTGAGGAGTGGTCATTTCGCCAGCAATGCCGAGCGACGAGAGGCGTTCTTTAATCTTTGCCACACGGTCATACTCGTTGGCGCCGGCTGGCGGATCAAAGATGTAGTAGTACATGCCGCCGCTTAATCAATCTCGAGGCGGGGCTTGCGCTTGGTAGATTCAACCTCAGTATCTTCGTCGGAGCTGTCTGCGATCATAGCAGCACCCTCTTTAAGCATGGTTGATTTTCCAATGAAAGCCGCCCCTGGCTTAATGGAAAGAATGCGAGTTGAAAGATCTCCCTTTACCATGCTCTTTGGCTGAAGCTCAATTTGCTGTTCAGCGGTAATGGAGCCATGCACCTGCCCAGCAACGTCGACGATTTTGGCAGTAATCGGACCGGTAACAACGGCAGTTTCGCCAATAATGACGGTTTCGTCGGAGTGGACGTCGCCGGTGACCTTCCCGTGAATTTGGATGGAGCCGTGGTTGTGCAGGGAACCCTTGAGTTCTACCTGGGCACCAACAACGGTATCGATGTGATCGGCTGGCATGCGGAGCGGTTAGGAGTAACTTTGCTTTTAACTATAGCGGTTTTTGTGTACTGAACAATATTTGTGCGGTATAGTGCGAAAGCTAGAGGTACTCTTGCACCATGACAACTCAACCTGAAGAAACGTTCTCCGCCAAGCCGGCAAGCTGGCAGGAGGCTCTCAAGATCTACACCTTCTTGATTGTTCAGGGAATCACGCTGCTTTTTGCGCTGGGCGCAGCCCTGATGGGCCTGCTCTCACTCGCGGGAATCGGCGTCACGTTCTCTGTTCCGATGGTGTACGCAAGTGTGTACGCAATCGGTTACGCGATCACTCTCTTCGGGATTTCCTTGTGGAATCACCGACTCGCCACGCACGGTGCTGGCAAAACCCACAAGTGGCTGAAGTACATCTTCTCCGCCTGCGGGGCTATGGCCGGCCAAGGTTTCTTTTATGCCTGGGTTGGGTTCCACTGGGAGCACCACGGGCATACCGACAAGCCCTGCAAGGGTAAGCCGGAAGGACAGGCCTGCGACCCACACACGCCACTCGACGGGTTCTGGCACGCCGATCGCGGCTGGCTGGTAAAGGGCGCTGACCTCGTGCTGCACCCGCACTGGGTAAAGGCTGAAACACGACTTGCGAAAATCGATGCGCAGTTCGAAGATGCCATTGATGAAGCCCGAAGGTCTAAGCTGATTAAGAACAGGGCTGACGAACTGGACCTGATCGAGAACCGTGAGATCATGAAGTGGTTCGATCGTACGATGGTCGGGTGGTTCCTGGTCTCATTGTTCGTGCCCGGAGTGATCACCGGCCTGTTCATTCAGAGCTGGGATGCCTTTCTGATCGGCACACTCATCTGCGGCTTTGGCCGCATGGGTGCTGTGAACCAGGCGACGTCGCTGGTGAACAGTTACGAGCACATGAAGCACTTCCCTGGTAACTACCGGCACTTCGAGGGCGTTGGGGCGAATAGCTCTAACAACTGGTGGATTGCCTTGTTCAACCCGGAAGGATTTCACTGGTGGCACCACGTGTTTCCCTGGAGCATGAATCATGGCGTGTACTGGTATGAGCGAATGCTCGACCATACCGCAAACTTTGTGTGGGTACTGGAGAAACTGGGTCTGTTCTGGGACGTGCGATGGGTCACGGTAAACGATGTTCGTGAGATGGAGCAGAAGATCAGAAATGGTCCGGCAATTATTGCGGCCAACAGAGAAAAGAGACTACGGGCAGAAAAAGATGATCTCAGTGGCGATGGTGCCGCTCAATCATCTACCTGACAGCCTTGGTTGTCATGGTCTAAGAAGAGGTCGCCCGAACCGGGCGGCCTCTACTTGTTAACCTGGTACCACATGGTATCTACGAGTGCCGTTCCCCCTTTACTTATTGCTAACACCACCAACTTGTGCTACGCTGTGGGACGTCTTGTACATCTGGAATGCGTCCGGGGGATGGCGCGTTCACTATCTCTACCTCCTAGTTCATTACTACAGCATGGACGAAATCAAAATCAGCGGGGCCCGCGAACACAATCTCAAGAACGTGTCGCTTTCGATACCGCGCGATAAGTTGGTCGTCATTACCGGGCTCTCTGGTTCCGGCAAGTCCTCTCTCGCTTTTGATACGCTGTACGCCGAAGGTCAGCGCCGGTATGTAGAATCCCTGTCAGCCTACGCTCGACAGTTTTTAGGCATGATGGAAAAGCCAGATGTCGACTACATCGAAGGACTGTCTCCGGCTATTTCAATCGATCAAAAGTCTGCTGCTCGTAACCCACGTTCAACGGTCGGAACGGTTACCGAAATCTACGACTACATGCGCCTACTCTGGGCGCGCATTGGCGACGTGCACTGTTACATTTGCGGTGAGCCAGTCAGCAAGATGTCTGCATCACAGATGGCTGATGCCATTCTCGAGCGCTTTGTGAGCAAAGAAAAGCCACCGAAAGAGCGCAAGATCATGATCACGGCGCCACTCATTCGTGATCGCAAAGGTGAGCACAAACAGGTATTCATGCAGATCAAAAAAGCTGCTTACCCGCGTGTTCGCGTGAACGGCACAGTTATGGATGTAGAGGAAGGTGAGAACCTAGAACTCGACAAGCAGAAAAAGCACAGTATCGAGGCTGTCGTAGATCGCATTGTGCTTACCGGAACCCGGCTTGGTGTGAGTGAGCGCAACGCCCAAATTGAGCAAGATCAGCAGCGGATTCGCGTGCTTGATTCTGTTGAAAAGGCTCTCAAGCTTGCCGAAGGTAAGCTGCTTGTAGTAGATATGGAAAGCAACGAGCAGGTGTACTACTCCGAAGATTACTACTGTTTTACCGATGATATTGCCCTTCCAGAAATTGAGCCTCGCTCATTCTCGTTCAATAGCCCGCACGGCGCCTGTCCAACCTGTCAGGGGTTGGGGCACCTGTTGCAGATTGATATCGACCTAGTTGTTCCAAATAAAAAACTCACCCTTGCCGAAGGAGCGTTGCGTCCGTGGAGCCGTTCTACCAGCTTTGATAGTTGGTACATTAAAGTGCTCGAAGGTGTTGCTGAACACCACGGTGTACCGCTCAACACTGCGTGGGCACAGCTTACCGAAGCACAGCAAGACCTGATTCTGTACGGAACAGGTACCGAAAAGTATACAATCGGTGGCTACAACACTACCTACGAAGGAATCATTCCAAACCTTACCCGTCGCCACAAAGAGACGGAGTCTGAATACATTCGCACCGAAATCGAGCGCTACATGATTGAGGAACAGTGCCCAACTTGTACAGGGGGCCGTCTTCGCCAAGAAGTGCTTGGAGTAAAGGTTATTGGTCACAGCATTGTAGATGTTAACCAGATGACCATCAGCGAAGCGCTGGAATTCTATAAAAAGCTGGAAACTGGTGAAGGTCTTTCCGATAATCAAAAACTTATTGCTCGTCAGATTCTCAAAGAAATCAGTTCACGACTGCGTTTCCTTCTCGACGTTGGTCTTTCGTACCTTACGCTCGATCGTTCTGCTAATACCTTGGCAGGAGGTGAAGCCCAGCGCATTCGCCTGGCTACCCAGATTGGTTCTGGACTTACCGGTGTACTTTACATTCTCGACGAACCTTCAATCGGGTTACACCAGCGCGACAATACTCGTCTTTTAGAAACGCTTACTCGATTGCGCGACCTCGGTAACACCGTGCTGGTGGTTGAACACGATCAAGAAACCATGGAAGCAGCTGACTACCTGATTGATATTGGTCCAGGTGCTGGAAAACATGGCGGAACTATCGTGGCTCAAGGAACTCCTGCAGAAGTTGCTGCCACCGCCGACTCTATCACCGGGCAGTACCTATCGGGTGTTAAGGTTGTTTCTGTGCCAAAAAAGCGTCGTGTACGAGATGGTCGCAAGCTTACTATTGTCGGTGCGCGCGAAAATAACCTCAGAAATATCACTGTCGATGTGCCACTTGGGTTAATGGTGTGCGTAACCGGTGTTTCAGGCTCAGGTAAGTCAACGCTCATTAACGACATTCTGGCCAAAAAGTTGAGTAATGTGTTCTATCAAACCAAGGAAAACCCAGGCAAGCACGACGAAGTGCAAGGCTTAGAGCACATCAACAAGGTGATCGATATCGATCAAAGCCCGATCGGTCGCACCCCACGCTCCAACCCAGCGACCTACACCGGAATGTTTACCACGATTCGCGACCTGTTTGCTGCAGTTCCTGAGGCAAAAGCTCGCGGGTATCAGGGTGGGCGATTCTCATTCAATACCAAGGGAGGGCGCTGTGAAACCTGTGCTGGAGACGGTGTTCTCAAGATCGAAATGAACTTCCTCCCAGATGTGTACGTTACCTGTGACGAATGTAAGGGCAAGCGCTACAACAAAGAAACTCTCGAGATTCTCTACAAGGGTAAGTGTATCGCTGATGTGCTCGACATGACCGTAGAAGAGGCCTGCGAATTCTTTGATGCGATTCCAGCAATTAAGAGTAAGCTCCAGGTGCTCAACGATGTAGGGCTTGGATACATGCACATTGGTCAGCCAGCCACCACGCTTTCTGGTGGTGAAGCCCAGCGTATTAAGCTTGCAACCGAGCTTTCACGCCGCGCTACAGGTAAAACAGTCTACATTCTTGATGAGCCAACCACCGGGCTGCACTTCGAAGATGTTAAGCGCCTCCTACAGGTACTTCAGGCACTCGTAGACAAGGGTAACTCCGTGATAATCATTGAGCACAACCTCGACGTGATTAAATCGTCTGACTGGTTGATTGATATGGGCCCCGAAGGCGGCAATGGCGGCGGAATGGTTGTGGCAGAGGGCACACCAGAAGATGTTGCAAAGGTTACTGCTAGTCACACCGGGCGATACCTGATTCCTCTTCTTAAATAGTTGCATCTCAGGTACGAGGAAACCCCGCTCTCCAGGTTAGGAAGGCGGGGTTTCTGCTAGTCCAGCGGTCCATTGGGACCGATGATTTCTTCGGAGATGAGGCTTCGCTCTGCCCGCTCGAGTGCTTCCTGTACCCGGCTGACTAAGCGGTCGTTGAGCAGTGTAGCAACAAAGCCACTTACCAGCAGGGATAGCAGGAAGAGGATCCCGAAGCTCGGTCTCTGAACCTGTTGGGTTGTTGGGATGGGGGTAAGCACTACCCGGAAGGTTCCAGCTGCGATAGCGCAGCTTAGGACCCACAGAATGAACATCACCATATGGTCTTCGTCAGCGATCAGGCTCCAAACAAAGCCTGCGCCTACAATAAGGAGAAAAAAGAAACCGAACCGAATGGTGTCGTTTTCTTGACTGAGGAACCTTTGCTGCTCCTCTTGGGTGAGTTTGTGGGGCAGTTTAGGTTCAATTGGGGTGTCTGGCATACCGTTCCGATCCTCCCTTGAGGTTGTGTAACAAGGTAACAGAAACACAATTTTCAGGCAATCTCCCTTGAAAAAAACGCCAAAAAGTGGTAGTGTGGCCGCGTTGTTGCTTCGGCAGCGCGATGGTGGGTTCTAACAATGAGTTATCCTGTTTTTTTGCTTCTCGGCTGCGTGATCGCAGCCCTTTTCATCGGAACCACTTCACTCGGCGCTGCATTGGCGCGGAGGAGGGGGATCGACCTGGCAAAGGTGGGGTCCGGTGGAACCGGCTTCACCAACTGTCGCCGCGCTCTCGGCACGCCTCTGGCGTTGCTGGTGTTCATATTCGACGTGAGTAAGGCGGCGCTCTGCATGCTGGGGTACCAGTGGCTGGCGCCCACAGCCCCGCTCTGGCAGTCCGCCCTGGTGGGATTCGCTGTCCTTTTTGGCAACGCTGTCCTTAAGCTCTACACCTCTCCAGAGGTTCGGGCTTCGGGCGGTCGCGGCTTAGGCAAGGGGGTGGCAACATCATTCGGCGTCATGCTCGTGCTCGATACGCAGGTTGCGTTCTGGGCGCTGGGCGTGTTTGCCGCATTCCTACTTCTGTCAGACAAGCGCATTAGTGTTGGTTCACTCGCTGCGAGTTTGGTACTCCCACTCTTGCTGCTGTGGGCTGGTCACGATGCGTCGGTTGTCCTGGTAGGGCTGGCGATGACCGCTCTGATCTGGTGGCGACACAGCGATAACCTATTTCGGATCTTCTGGGGCATCGAGCCCAAGTTTGGTCAGAAACGGGCTACTCGTAGTGTAGCTACCGCCGGCTTCGTGATTCACCCCACAAAAGCCACGGCGCACGGTCGGTACCAGCAGATTATCGCTAACAAGCCCAAGTACCGGGTGATCCCGGAGTGGCTGATGACGATCATCCTGCCCTTCGTTCCACCACGGTTTGAAAAGGCAAAGCTGAGTGTCGGAACTCGCATCTCGCTACCGCAAGGTGGTAGGGCGTCGGTAGACATCCTCTACCGAACCGTGTTCCTGAGCGCACAGCAATTGAGCAGCAAGAATCCCATCAAGATTTGGTGGGGACTTCGCTCGGTGCTCCAGGCGATCATGCTGCTCCACTACGATGGGGTTGAGATCGTCGGGCTTGGCGCCTTCACCTCGATCGTGGGGTGGAAAGGAAAGGGTGTCGATCTCACCAAGATCCTCGCTCAGGCTGGGTTTACCAATGTGCTGCTTACCACCGGTAACGTGGGCACAGCGGTACTTTCAGCGCTTGAGGGGCTCAACCTCTACCGGAAGGCCCGAAACGTGCCTGAAGGTGAGCAGCTCGGTGCTGACCACGTGGTGAGTGTGGTTGGCGCAACTGGGTCGGTGGGTCAGGCCCTCGTGGCCTACCTCCGTCAGCTAAATCCTTCCCTTCGCATTCGTGCGTATGGAAGGGATTTGAACAAGCTGCGCGCAGCCTTTCCTGGTCACAAGGCCGACTGCAACTTGCTACTCACATCAGACCAATTCGAAGCACAGCAATGTGGTCTCGTCTTTGTCGCCGTGAGTGCAACGAGTGGTCTGGATTTTCAGCATCTGCTTACGGGAGCCATCGTTGTCGACGTAAGTCGGCCGCGGGTGGTTGCCAGTTCTCTGCAAAATCGGCCCGAAGTCCTCGTCATCGACGGGGGCCTGGGTGAACCGCCGGGTAACCATTCCCACGGATTCCTCAGTGGCTTGCCAAACGGGGTGCTGTACGGCTGCACGCTGGAAACAGCGGTGCTTGCCGCAGCCTTCCGCCACGGACTCCTTACTCCGAGCCATCGGAGCATTGGGGAGTACAACGGCGCCGACCTAGATGAGGTCTGGCGGCTGGCAAGCTCCATGGGCTTCAAGGTACTCCCCATGCCGAGACTCAACGACCAGCTCCTCAAC
>CALBLZ010000099.1 GCA_937895715.1 uncultured Candidatus Berkelbacteria bacterium | reverse complement strand
TGTACCTGGGTGAATACGATTACCGCAAGGATAGCGATGATCGTGATAACAACCAGGAGCTCAATGAGCGTAAAGCCCTTTCGAGTATGCATTGATCCCTCCTACTTATGTTTGATTACTACGTTGATACTACTATTATGGGTACTCACTAAAACCCCTGTCAACAGTCTCGTTACCTGAAGGCCTTAGCCAGCAGTCGTGCTGATTTGGTAAATAGGGAGTAGAACGGCAATAACTAACCAGGCTACACCGATACCGAGGATAACGATAATGATCGGTTCTATCAGGCTAGATAGTCCCGCAACCTTAGACTCCACCTCATCATCGTAGTACTCGGCCATGCGCGCCATAATTTCATCCATCTTACCCGTCTGCTCACCCACTGCTACCATCTGACCAACCATCAACGGAAATACAGGATTCTCTGTAATTGGCACGCTCATTGGTACGCCACGCTCAACTTGGGCGGCGATCTCAATCAGTCCCCGCTTGTACAGCGCATTCGGGAATGAATCGGTGATAAGGCGCAGACCTTCTAGAAGTGGCACACCGGAAGCGAGCAGCATTGAGAGTAAGCGTCCCAACCGGGCCATACTACTTTGCTCAATAATCGTTCCTGCCACAGGGATTTTTAGTGAGTACTTACTCAACAAATCAATACCCGCTTGAGTTCTAAAGAACCATCGTAAGAACATTAATGCGGCAATAATGCCAACAATCAACCATGGCCAGTAGTTAGCCATAAAGGTAGAGATACCGATGAGTAGCTTTGTGGAAAGCGGCAACTCCATTTTGCTTTCACTAAACACCGAAGTAATTTGTGGAATAACCTTAACCATCATAATGGCAGCCATGCCCGCCATTGCCGTAACAACGAATGCCGGGTACATCAGTGCTCCCTTAATCTTTGAGCGCACCTTTACCTCGTTCTCCATGTTGGTTGAAAGCTGGGCCAACACTACCTCGAGCTTACCGGTGGTTTCACCTGAGCGAACCACGTTTACAAAGATTTGGTCGAAAACTTCGGGGTACTTTGAAAGTGCAGTGGAGAAGCTAAACCCATCTTGAATGTCGTTAAGCACGCCCTCCATTACCAGGCGGAACTTTCCTTTCTTCATCTGTTGAATCAGCAGGCGAATGCTTTGAGACAGGGTTAATCCAGCCTCAATCATTGTGCTAATCTGACGCGCAAACATCGTTCGGTCCTTGAGGGACACTTTGTTCACAAACGGCAGGAAGTCGGCAAAACTCTTCGGTGTGCTAATTGAAAGTGGCGTCAGGTCGTTCTGAAGGAGAATCTTTTTGGCAGCATCAAGACCGCTCGCCTGCACGACACCCGTGACGATCTTATTCTCTTTATTACGCGCGCGGTAACTGTAGCTCTGGGACATATGCTAGTACACCAACATCTTTAATGCCTTCGGATCGAGTGACCAGGCTAGTGCGTCATCAATCGAAATATCACCTTTTGAAACCAGTTCCGCAAGTGACTTATCGAGTGAGATCATACCCTCAGATGCCGATGTTTGAATCAGGTTTGGCAACTGGTGAGTTTTACCTTCTCGAATAATCGAACGAACAGCAGCATTTGCCACCATCACCTCTGAGGCGAGCACGCGGCCTCCCTTAGTTTTTGGCATCAAGCGTTGAGAAATGACACCTAACAGCACTGATGAAAGCTGGGCGCGAACCTGGGGCTGCTGGTGCGGTGGGAATACATCGATAATACGATCTGCTGTTTGGGCAGCTGAGTTGGTGTGCAAGGTTGAAAGCACCAAGTGACCGGTTTCAGCAATCTGCAGCGCGGCTTCCATAGTTTCGAGGTCGCGCATTTCCCCTACTAGTACTACATCTGGATCTTCACGCAGTGCAGCTCGTAAGGCGGAACCGAACGACGGAGTATCGGAGCCAAGCTCTCGTTGAGAGATAATGCTCTTTTTGTGCTGAAACACGTACTCAATAGGGTCTTCGATGGTAATGATGTGAGCACGACGGGTTGCAGCAATCCGGTTAACCATTGAAGCAAGGGTGGTTGATTTTCCGTGCCCGGTTGGACCAGAAACAATAATTAACCCCTGGTTGTGCTGAATGAGCTTGTCCGCAATCATTGGCACGCCAAGAAGCTCAAAATCTGGAACTTCGTTTGGTAGTAGACGTAAGCTAGCAGCAAGCACGCCCTTGTTGAAGAACACGTTACAGCGGAAGCGGAGCCCTTTGTAGGAGAATGAGAAATCGAGCTCCTTACGGGTTTGGGTAGCGCGCTCGAGCAGTTGATCCCCGATTAACCCGGTGATAACCTCGTTAGCCTTTTCAGGTGTGTACACCGGTTTATCCACAGGCAGCAGCACAGTATCAACACGCACCATTGGCGAGCTGTCAGCTAGTATGTGCAGATCTGATGCACCCTTTTCAATTGCGTAGTCGAGGAGGAAGGTTAACTCCGCCCCAAGAGTTTTTTGAGCCATATGGTTAGTCTATCACTTGTTGGTTGTCTCACGTAAGACTTCGTCGATTGTTGTTACCCCATTTATCGCTTTCAGCAAGCCATCTTGGTACATGGTAATCATACCGTTCTTACGTGCTTGGTTATCAAGATCGGTAGCAGACGCACGTTTTAGTACGAACTCTTCCATGTTCTCTTCCATTGTTAAGACCTCATAGATACCAAGACGACCCGAGTACCCCTTACCACCACACTGATCACAGCCTGTGCCGTGATAGAACTTGATCGGACGCTTAACACGACTCTGTTCAGCTGGGTACTTAACCGCAATTTCTTCGATATCCTCTTCGAGCTGGTGACGAATCCCCTCTGGAAGCGTTACCTCCTGGCGGCAGTTTTGGCAAATCTTGCGAACTAAGCGTTGACCCATTACCACATTCACTGAGCTGGTAATAAGGAAGGGCTCAATTCCCATGTTGGTAAGACGAGGAATCGCGCCAGCTGCATCATTTGTGTGAAGAGTTGAGAGTACCAAGTGACCAGTAAGCGCGGCCTGGGTGGCCATGTTGGCGGTTTCACCATCACGAATTTCACCCACCATGATGATATTTGGGTCTTGGCGGAGTACCGAACGCAGACCTTCAGCAAAGGTATACCCAATCTTCGGTCGCACTTGCGACTGGTTTACCCCCTTCATTTCATACTCAATAGGATCCTCGAGCGTTACTACATTCACATTTGGCGTAGCGATGCGCTGCAAGATTGCATACAAACTGGTGGACTTACCCGACCCAGTTGGTCCGGTTGAGAGGCAGATTCCGTACGGCTTTTGAATCGCCCGCGTTAGGTTTTGGTATCCCCCGCCCTCAATCCCAAGCTTTTCAAGGGACGCAATGCCGCGCGACTTATCAAGGATACGCATTACGACTTTCTCTCCATGTACGGTAGGCATGATTGAAACACGGACGTCTACCTGGGTCTCATCATTGAACTTAACATCGAAACGACCATCTTGAGGCACGCGGTTTTCGTCGAGGCGCATACGAGCCAAAATCTTAATACGAGAAACCAGTGGACTGTTTACATCAGCCGGTAGCTTAACCACATCTACAAGCTGACCATCGATACGGTAGCGAATACGCACTTCGTCTTCGAACGACTCAACGTGCACGTCGGAAGCTTTTTCGTGAATGGCAAACGAGAGCACCGCTGCTACAATCTTAGGAATAACACCTGTTTTAAGGTGGCTCTTGAGCTCCTCTAGGCTGTCGATTTGGCGATCTACCTGGCTTCCTAGATCGTCCTCTTCGATGCCTGGTCGAGTTGGAGCAGCAGGTGCTGGTGATGCAACCGCAATTGCTTGAACCGACTTAGTCTCTGCTTCTTCTGGTGCTGCTTTTCCCTGCTGTGACGGAGCTGGAGCCGGAGGAGGCGTTACCTGTGCGACGGCTTCCTCAGTGCTTGGTTTAGGAGCTGGCGGCGGTTCATCTATGGTAATAACCCCTGGAACCAAGGTTTTGTGAGCCTCTGGCTTGGGCGGGGTGGGGGCAGGAGCAACTTTCTTAAGCTCGGGCGCCTCAGATTCTTGCCCGGCTCGGCTGGGAGACTCTTCTG
>CALBLZ010000098.1 GCA_937895715.1 uncultured Candidatus Berkelbacteria bacterium | reverse complement strand
GGAGGTGTTCCAGCCGCACCTTCCGGTACGGCTACCTTGTTACGACTTAGCCCCAATTACCGGTTTTACCCTAGGCAGCGCCTTGCGGCAACCGACTTTAGATACCCCCAGCTTTCATGGCTTGACGGGCGGTGTGTACAAGGCCCGGGAACGTATTCACCGCGCCATTGCTGATGCGCGATTACTAGCGAATCCAGCTTCATGGGGTCGAGTTGCAGACCCCAATCCGAACTGAGACTATTTTTGAAGATTAGCATCACATTGCTGTGTAGCAGCCCTCTGTAATAGCCATTGTAGCACGTGTGTAGCCCAGGACGTAAGGGCCGTGATGACTTGACGTCATCCCCACCTTCCTCTCCGCTTGCGCGGGCAGTTCCATTAGAGTCCCCGGCCGAACCGCTGGCAACTAATGGTAGGGGTTGCGCTCGTTGCGGGACTTAACCCAACACCTCACGGCACGAGCTGACGACAGCCATGCAGCACCTAGTTTCGGGTCATTGCTGACTGACTTCTTTCAAAATCATTCCCTAACTTTCAAGCCCTGGTAAGGTTCCTCGCGTATCATCGAATTAAACCACATGCTCCTCCGCTTGTGCGGGCCCCCGTCAATTCCTTTGAGTTTCACCGTTGCCGGCGTACTCCCCAGGTGGATTACTTATCGCTTTCGCTTAGCCACTAAAAGTTACCTCCTAGCAGCGAGTAATCATCGTTTACAGTGCGGACTACCAGGGTATCTAATCCTGTTTGATCCCCGCACTTTCGAGCCTCAGTGTCAGTAATGGCTTTGTGAGCTGCCTTCGCAATCGGTGTTCTATGACATCTCTATGAATTTCACCTCTACATGTCATATTCCGCCCACAGCAACCATACTCAAGATCCGCAGTATCAATGGCAGTTCGACAGTTAAGCTGCCGGCTTTCACCACTGACTTACAAATCCACCTACGCTCCCTTTAAACCCAATGAATCCGGATAACGCTTGCATCCTTCGTCTTACCGCGGCTGCTGGCACGAAGTTAGCCGATGCTTATTCTAACTATACTATCAGCCCCCTTCACGAAGGGGGGTTTTCTCTAGTTCAAAAGCAGTTTACAACCCATAGGGCCGTCTTCCTGCACGCGGCATGGCTGGATCACTCTTGCGAGCATTGTCCAATATTCCTTACTGCTGCCTCCCGTAGGAGTCTGGTCCGTGTCTCAGTACCAGTGTGGGGGGTAGTCCTCTCAGATCCCCTATTGATCGTCGCCATGGTGAGCCGTTACCTCACCATCTAGCTAATCATCCGCATACTCATCTTTAACCGCCGGAGCTTTCAAATAAAGAAGATGCCTTCTCTACTATTATGGGGTATTAGTCTCTCTTTCGAAAGGTTATGCCCCAGTTAAAGGCAGATTGTATACGTGTTACGCACCCGTGCGCCGGTCGCCACCAGTATTGCTACCGTGCTGCCCCTCGACTTGCATGTATTAGGCCTGCCGCTAGCGTTCATCCTGAGCCAGGATCAAACTCTCCATTGTAAAAAAAAGTTTGACTCCTCTAAAATTATGAACTCTCATCTCTGAAAATTCTATAAAATTCGCTATTGCTCATTTCATTATCTTAGGAAATCTTAATGTCTGTTAGACATCCCTCTATCGGGGTAAATTATATCGCTATAATTTTGTGTTTTGTTTAATTCCTTCAACCTCCTATAATATATCTCTATTTATAGCGAGTTACTTGCTATCATTTTAATTCCTCAATCTGTCAATGAACGTCTTCTTTATATCTTCTCTCTTTATCGCTAAAGATTTTGATTCTTCTACTCTTTTTCCCCTTTTCCCTTACCCTCTTTTTTCAATCCCTCAAAACGGGGGTGCAAAATTAATAACTCTTTTTCTATTCTCCAAATATTTTTTAATCTTTTTTGAAAATATTTTTTCATATCCTCTCTCCTCTTGTTATTTAATCTCTCTCCTATACCAAAAAACGGGTCGCAAAGGTATTACTTTTTTGAAACTTAGCAA
>CALBLZ010000097.1 GCA_937895715.1 uncultured Candidatus Berkelbacteria bacterium | reverse complement strand
AGCCCAATCAGAGAGCCAGCACAATAGCCCCGCTCCTTTAACTTGCGCGCTGTCTCGTTAAGCGTAGCGCCTGATCCAACCGCGTCATCGATCAAAAGAATGGTCTCGTAGGAGCGATCTGGATGGATAAAGATAGTATTTCGGGCGTTTTCAATCCGCTCTTTTACATTACTTAGCACTTTCTGTGGAACAGCAACCGTGCCAGTTGCCTTTACAATCGTCAGGTGTGGGAGGTCGATGTTGAGCTGGCGCTCTAGCTCCTTCTGAAACTGTACGGTGCGGATCAGGGTTGGTGGAATAAACGCCACGGCATCGACATTCTTTAGGGCAATGAGCCCGAGAATCTTCCCCTTCACCTCTGCAACCACTCGCTTAATGAGCTCGCGGTTCTGGCCCTGCTTGCCGTAGAGCAGCAGTGCACCAAGCTTGGTACGACCGATGCCCGGAAAGGTGTAGAACTCACAGAAGTAGAGCTCATCGAGGTGCACGTCTTTCTTGAAGGCAGCTGTAAGCTTTGGACGGCCATCAATCAAGCCTTCTGGGGTGCGATGCCCCTGGTAGCGCCGCCAGGCTTGTAGGTATTTCTGTGCCTCCGCAGCCGGACTCTGATGGGCCTTGCGCTGAGCCTGCACAAACCCTTCAACACCTTCGTATACTTCACCGCTTGGTGAAATATGTAGGTAGGTAGTGGCAAGTACCGCCTCGGCCGCTGGCGCAATCGTTTCGTGCTCAGATTCGGCAGGTAGATCTTCTCCGGGAATGTAAAAAACGCGCGGAGCGCTCCCTAGTTTGCGCACTACGCCATGGTCGAGCAGTTTTCGGAGGTGCTTAAACAGCGCCTGCGGGCTAATGCCAAAGTGGCCTGCCAACTGCTTTGCCGTAACTTCTCTATGCTCGCGAATATAGGCCGCGATCTCTGCCCCCGTTCCTGTTCTCATAGTTGATAGTTTACAGTAAACCATCAACCATCGGCAATGTATTTCCAGAACTCCCGAAAGAGATACGTATACGAAGACGAGCCCGACCTGTTTTGGTCGAGCTCGCTTTTCTTGCCTAAGCCCCCCGGATTGACGGGACTTCGGCTGGTGTTTCTTGGTTAGGGAAGAGTTTCCTTAACGGATTCTCCTTATACCCCTCTACCGCCTTGCGGATCAGTTCCTCCTCGGGCACGCTCAGGGTGAACGGATTACCCCCTTCGTACCTGTTGTCCTTGCCTGGAAGGAATCGATAGTACTCGTGCACGCGGATACCGGCCGATATGTACACATCCTGATCGCCCAGAGCGATCTCGGCCATGATCATCTCGCCGCCCCGAACCCAGCCGCCAACACTAACCGGCATTGGAGCTGCACGGCAGTGCAACACCCAGTCGATCACCACCTTGTCGGTTTTGCCAAGGACTGGTGTTCGTTTCTTATCGTCCCTTTCGAGTGCCTCGTAGCGCTTTCGGAAAGACGCTGCAAGTTCGTTCCGCTCCTTGCTACAGAGAAGACGATCGGTGGGCATTAGCTGCTCGTAGTCATCACCCTTGGGGCCGAAGCCGATCGGAGTGATTACCATTCCTCCGCCCTGCGCCACCATGCCAGCGATAACGCAGCCATTGGCCCAGTGCAGAACACCGAGTACCCGGCCCGGCTTACCCGAAGCGGCAACCTTGTGAACCAGGTAGTAGGGCGATGCCGCAGCAACGTCTTCCCACGCTGGCTTTCTGTCCGGGGATTCACCTTCGAGCATCATGTTGATTAGAAGACCCAGGTCGTGCTCTTTGAGCTTAGGGGGCTTCCCCTTCTCCTCTTCCCACACCGACACCGTGGAAAGATTCCAGCCGGCCTTGGTTAGGCTCTCGAACCCGGTGTAGTCGGACTTCACGTAGGTCATGGTGACCTTTGGGGCAGGCTTGAGCCTTGGCGACTCAACTGGTGGGCTTGGCTTGGTTACAAGCATCAGCAAGCAGGCAACGGCAACCGGCACGCCGATAGCCCAGAGACGTCGTTTGTTTCTTGATTGTCGAGTTTCATCGTCCATGATCTGGATACCTCCCGCCCAAAGTAGCAGAATTACGGTAGAATTCAACGATGTAAGGGTTTCGACCTTCCCCCGAGCCCCCCTCCTGCTAGACTGAAAGATACATGGACGCACCGACCTACCCCCCACTCACGACCAAGTTCGTGCACCTGCACGTGCACTCTACCTACTCGCTCCTCGACGGCGCGGCGCAGATTAAGGCGCTTGTTTCACGGGTAAAAGAGCTCGGCTTACAGGCCTGCGCGCTTACTGATCACGGCGCGATGTACGGCATCATCGATTTTTACGAGGAATGCGTAAAGCAAGGTATAAAACCGATTCTTGGGGTAGAGGCCTACATGGCCCGCCGCTCTCATACTAATCGCGACCATAAGCAAGACCATAAGTCGTACCACCAGCTGTTACTTGCCGAAACCTTTGAAGGCTACAAAAATCTGATTAAGCTCGTCAGTATTGCCCACCTCGATGGCTACTACTACAAGCCACGCATCGACAAAGAGCTACTGCGGGCACACGCCAAGGGGCTAATCGGTACAAGTTCTTGTATGAACGGCGAAATCCCCAAGCGACTGGCGGCGAGTTGGGATGACGGATGTAAGGCGCTCGAGGAGTACCTGGATATCTTTGGCAAAGATAACTTCTACATCGAACTACAGCACCACCCGAACGACGAAGAGACCGTGGAGGTCAACCAGCTCCTGCGTAAACTTGCTCGGCAGTATGACGTTCCGATGATCTGCACCAACGACGTGCACTACCTCAGGCCTGAGGACGCCGAAGCGCAGGACGTGCTCGTCTGTGTTTCTTCTGGTAAAACCGTCAACGACCCCAACCGATTGAGCATGCTCGACTATAACATCAGCATGGTTGACGCTGACACCATGGCTGAATGGTTTGCCGATGTGCCCGAGGCAGTCTCCAACACGGTAAAGCTTGCCGAGCGCTGCAATGTGGTGATTCCAATGGGAGAAAATGACATGCCGGTGTACCCGATTCCTGAGGATTTTAAGGTAACTGGTAAGTACGCCAACAAGCGCGACCGCTACTACCTGCGCCAGCTATGCGAAGAGGGCATGATGAAACGCTACGGCATTGCGTACACGTGCGACGACTCCCGCGAAGAAGGAGAGATGCTGGAATCTCCGCTTAACGACAAGGCGCTCTCAATCGAAGTGCGGGCAAAGGCTCGCCTGGAGTACGAACTGTCGGTTATCGAAAAAATGGGCTTTGAATCATACTTCTTGATCGTGCAGGATTTCTTAAACTGGGCACGTGAGAATGGGATCTTGGTTGGAGTTCGTGGATCGGCAGCAGGCTGCTTTGTAAGTTTCGTAACCGGCATCTGCAATATTGATCCCCTCCACTACAACCTGATCTTTGAGCGCTTCTTGAACCCAGAGCGCATCTCCATGCCAGATATTGATGCCGATCTGCAGGATTCACGCCGTGACGATGTTATTAACTACGTGCGTAGCCGCTACGGCGCGGATCACGTCGCCCAGATCATCACCTTTGGAACAATGGCGGCTCGCGCTGCTGTGCGCGACGTTGGCCGAGCCCTGGGAGTTTCGTACAAAGACTGTGACTACATTGCCAAAATGATTCCGTCTGGCCCGGGCGGCATGACGATTAAAGAGGCAATCGAAAAGATTCCTGAGTTAAAAGAAATCTACTCAAGTAATGATCAGCTCCACAAGCTCCTCGATATTGCCAGTTCTCTCGAAGGAGTTGCTCGTCACACATCAATCCACGCCGCTGGTGTTGTAGTTACGCGTGAACCCCTCACCTCGTACGTTCCAATTCAGCGGGCAGCCAAGGACGAGAACATCATCGTCACCCAGTACGCCATGAACCAGGTGGAGCATATTGGTTTGCTCAAGATGGACTTTTTGGGGCTGGCAAACTTGAACGTGCTCTGGCAAGCGCTCCGGATGGTGCGTCGGATTCGCGGCGTCGACATCGATCTAGATACCCTCCCCACCGACGACGTAGAAACCTACGAGCTGCTGGCACGCGCTGAGAGTACCGGCGTATTCCAGTTGGAATCTGCTGGCATGAAGCGCTACTTAAAAGAGCTCAAGCCAACCGCTTTTGAAGATATCGTCGCAATGGTTGCTCTGTATCGCCCGGGGCCAATGGATGCTATTCCCGACTTTATCGAGGCTAAACACGGACGTCGCAAGGTAACCTACCTCCACCCGATTCTTGAGCCAATCCTCAAAGATTCATATGGCGTTATCGTTACCCAAGACCAGGTGCTCGAAGTTGCACGAAAGTTCGCCGGCTTTAGCTACGGACAAGCTGACGTGCTCCGCAAAGCTGTAGGTAAAAAGATTAAAGCCCTTTTGGACGAGCAACGTGACAAGTTCATCGATGGCGCCGTTACCAAAGTAGGCATCGAAAAGAAGACAGCAGAACAGGTTTGGGACTTCGTCGAACCATTTGCTCGGTACGGGTTTAACCGAGCCCACGCCGTGTGCTACGCCATGATTGCCTACCAAACAGCCTACCTTAAGGCACACTATCCGGTAGAGTTTATGGCCTCGCTCCTCACCTGCGACATCAATAACCTCGACCGGGTAGGTATCGAGATTGCTGAGTGTCGTCAGATGGGAATCGAGATATTCCAACCTGATATCAACGAATCTTTCCTGGAATTCGGCGCTCTGTTCTACAAAGACGCTGCGTGGATGCCCGACGAGGAAAAGGCAAAAAAGAAACGTGACGCCTACATTCGCTTTGGCCTCGGTGCAATTAAGAATGTTGGATTGCACGTAACCGAGCACTTAGTTGAGGAGCGAAAAAAGAACGGAAAGTACAAAGATTTCGGCGACTTCTTAGTTCGTTGTTCTGCTCACCTTAACAAGAAAGTGCTGGAGAACCTGGCTATGGCCGGTGCGCTCGATAGCTTGATGGAGCGTCAAGCGGTGCTCGACAACCTTGATGCAATTCTCGGCTTTATTCAGCGTGTGACCAAGGAGCGTAACTCACCGCAGATGGGCCTATTTGGAGAGGTTGCGGCTGACCCAAGCTCAGCCACAGCAAACCTTATGCTCATGCTCAAGAAGGCTAGTCCTGCCTCCCCTCAGCAACGCTTGGCCTGGGAGCGTGAGCTGCTCGGCATCTATATTTCTGACCACCCAATTGCACCGGTGCTAAAACTTCTCCCAAAAAACCGCACCAGCGTGGCTGAGCTTCCCCAGGCGGATGATGGCTCAACGGTAACTGTTGCAGGAGTTGTGATGAGTGTTCGCAAGATTCTTACCAAGAAGAACCAAAACATGGCCTTTGTGGCGATTGAGGACGAGACCGGGAGCGGTGAAGTAATCGTTTTCCCTAAGGTGTGGACCGCCCACGCCGCACTTTTTGAAGAAGGTAGCCCGGTTATTGTTGAAGGAAAGGTGAGCAAGAAGGAGAGCCGCGTTGATAGCGAAGTACTCGAAAGCAAGGTGCTTGCCGATGTAGTCCGCGGTGTAAGTACTGACGGATTTGGGGAGGAAGAGGTCCTGGACGGCGACGCACTGCGGAGCGGCGAAGATACTGGAGATATGGCACCTTCGGGTGTAGAGCGCGGTAGCCGTCGCCCAATCGACCCGGAGCGTACCAGTCGCCTCGTACTGCAGATTCCGGATGACGGCGACCGCTCGCTGCTGCTTCGAATTAAGTCGGTAATCGAACAGCACCCTGGGCGCGTAGGTATTACACTGCTTTTACCAGGTGTAGACGGTCACCAACCCATGGCGATTGCGCAAAAGATCGATATCACCCAAAGCTCTCTCGGCAAACTCTATAACCTGGTTGGCCAAGACGCCGTTATTGCCGAAGCATAAGACTAAACCCTCCGCCGAACTGGCGAAGGGCTTAGATACTTTTGTGAGCCGGGTCAGGCACTAGCCGAGGCCAGCAAGCATTCGCTCGCGAGCTTCGAAATCTGCAAAGAACCCGCTCAAGAGCTCGCGCATAGCAGCGTGGAGCTCATCCTTGCTGCCATGGTTTTGGATCGACCGATAGTGACCAGACGCCTCCAGCTTCACCCGGTACCCCCTGACTTCGAGGCACCGGTGCAGCTGATGGCACACAGTCCCCGGGATATCCTCGTTGAAGTACGGCACCCGGTCGGCACGCACCTCACGATCTGCAGTGATCTCAACGAAGAGAGCGCCGCGGCGCTGCATGATCTCTGGCGCGGTAGCGCCAAATACCGCTTCGAACTCCTCTTCAACTCGCCCACCCGTAATCACCACCTTTGCGTGGAAGGGTACGAAATGGAGAAGCTTACGAATGAAGCAGTCGTCGCCACGTCGCGCTCGCTGCTCGGCAACGTACGCCTCGGTAAGTGGCCGGATCTGGCTCTTGAACGGGTAGTTCTTGTAGACCTCAAGCTGTTCGATCGAGGTGCCTGGCTCACAGGAGCCGCGATACTTCAGGTACGGATGTCCTTCAAATCGCGTATCTCCCTCGCTCTTGAGCCGATTGTGCCAGCCCACGTACTCTGGCAGAATCGCATCATCGAAGATGCTGAGCACCAGCCACCCCTCCTCCTCGAGGCCAACTACTGCCTCATCCTTTCCCGTGCCGTTGAGTCCGGCAACCACGACAACGACGCCGTAGTAGTTCTTTGTGACCAGCCACGCTAGTCCTTCTAGTGAAAATCTCCAACACATCTTTTTATTCTCCTGGCCCTCAGCCTTACCATGGTGTATACCAGAAAAGCACTCGCGAATAAAGAAGAAGACCCCCGATTCTGAGTAAATCGGGGGTCTTCGGGTCGAGGCAGAGCGAATGAGCTCAGCCTTCGGTTTTAGCGGACTCTTCCCCGAGGTAGGCGTCCAACGCCTCCTTGAGGCGTTTGGGAATGTCGCGGTCGTGCGATCGGATTGCCAAATTCACCGCTTGGAGAATGCCGTCTCGCCCTACGGTACCGTGAGACACCACCACCGTTCCGTTCACACCAAGCAGCAGACAGCCGCCGGTAGTGTCGGGGTTGAGGTTGTACTTCATACCCTTGAGCGTGGTAAACAGCCTGCCAGCAAAGAGGTTTGCGATTGCAAGCGACGCCTTGTTGCTCAGCGCCTTCGCTCGGGAGAGCGGCTTCAGGATTTGGTCTCTCAGGAAGACCTCGAGCATTTTCAGCACGATGTTCCCCGTATGCCCGTCGCAGACCGCCACGGTCACCTTCCCTTCGGCCAGCATGTAGGGTTCGGCCGAACCCACAAAGCAAGCCAACCCCTTGCCCTCCTTCAGCTCATTGAGCTTTAGGCGAGCGCCGTGAACTGTACCATTACCCTTGGTGTCTTCCTCCCCAATGGTGAGGAGTCCAACCTTGCAAGGTCGACCTGGCTGCTCCGACTCCCTGAAGTAGGTAGCGAGCATGATCGAAGAGCTCACCAGCGTAGCCACAGTGGGCTCGTGGTTTGCGCCCACATCGCCCAGCAGCACCCGCCCATTGCTGAACGGTAGCCAAACCGGCAGAACCGGCCCCACACCCCTTCGGATTGGCCGCAGCTTAATGACGGCAGCGGTCACGGTTCCACCGGTGTTACCCGGCGAAACGAGCGCGTCCAACTCGCCTTTGGCCAGCATCTACATAGCAACCATGATCGAGCTGTCCTTGTGCGAGCGCACCGTTGTGCCCTTTGCATCCATTGGGAACGCTTTCCCGGTTACAACCGGAATGATCTCCACCCCGTTGGGGTAGAGCTGCGGCTTGTTCCACGGCTGACGCAGCTGCTCAGCTCGCGCCACATCATCGTGATGACCTTGCTCGGGGGTGATCAGACGCTTCACCATGTCGGTGTTGTCTGATCCCGAATCTAGCAAAGAAATCGGGGGCATGGGGCGCACGGCTTGGAGGGTCTCTGGACACCCAAAGACGAACAGCCGGAGCCGCACGTTGCCTGTTGGCACACTTCTTGAAAACTCATCGAGGGCAGCGGCAACCTCTTCAGGTCGCTCGCTACCACCAGCGTCGAAACCAATTCGAACATCCATCTTGCCTCAAACTCCACTCTTTCGAGTAGCAGGACAGTATCAAAAAATACGAAGAATAGCTAGCACCTAGCCCTGATCCCCTGGCTTTACGAGCGGCACCTCGTCTTCGGTAGATGCCTGCGCAGCCGGCAACGTGCCGTCGTCATCGTCTGTATCGATGAAATCAGTTTCACCCACCGAGGCGCGCTGGATTTCTTGCTGCACGGCGTAGGGGTCGGGCATGTCTTTAATAAGAATTGGCTGTGCCGAACCACCGCTGCTCAGGATTACGTTCCCAAATCCACAGATAGTGTGCATCAGCCCATCTACGTGGTGCGAAACCTGTTGGATGTTTGCCATATTACACTCCACCATCTCGCGCTGAAACAGGCCGCGTTGCTCCAAGAAGACTACTCGCTCGTTGGTAATTAGTAAGAGTGTTCGATTCCAGCCATACCACCCAACGTACAGGTAAAAAATAACCACCGGCACGCAGATCACTATGGTATACGAAAGAAGCGGACCCACCAGCGCAATCCGCCAAACCAGCACCGGAACCAATAAAATGAGTACCCCAACCACTAATCGGTGAAGTAGTATGAACGGATGCTTGTGGGTAACGAGGAGAACCTCTTCGTTACTCCGTTGGCCCTGGAACAGAAAGGACATACTGCTTGATCTTGTCGATCACTACACCAGGCAGCACCTCACCCTTGGTGATGTACTCAGCCGCACCAAGCTGCATGCCGCGCGCTTGGTCGTCTACATCAGCTAGGGCTGACACAATAATTACTGGAATATCGCGCTTGTCAGCATTCTTTTTAACCTGTGACAACACATCGTACCCAGAGAGTTTTGGCAACATGAGGTCGAGGAGAATAAGTTGCACATCTGGGTTTGCATCGAGGCGGTCGAGTGCCTGCAGGCCGTCGAATGCTTGAATGACGTTGAGCCCTGCGGCAGTAAACCGATCAATGTAGAGCTCCTGCAGAACCTTATCGTCTTCAACAATCAGAATGGTATGCGTTACGCCATCTTCCGGCATGCTTGGCCCAGCAGAAGGAGCGGCCGGTGCTACCGGTGTGGAGGTCAGGGTTTCATCAGTGTCAGACATGGCGGCAGCTTAAGATATGTACAGGATCAGTCTACACGTTGGCGAGCCCGCCGTTCAAGTAGATAGGTAGCTAGGATAACTAAAAACATTGCTATCACCAGGCTGAGGGTCAGAATGCCCTTACCTTCAGTGTTCTGGGTGCGTAGTGCCAAGAATCCAAAGATGGCTGCAATGGTGTTGATGGTAATAACAACCCACGGCACCGGCATACCAAGCCGGAGCAGCCGATGGTGTAAGTGGCGCTGGTCTGCTTTGAATGGACTCACGCCCGCCAGAAGGCGGCGGGCAACCACTACCAGCGCATCGAGCACCGGAATCCCCAACACCAACACCGCTGTTGCAACCTTTGATCCAGACACAATCGCGGTAACCGCTAGGACGAACCCGAGCATCTGTGAGCCAACCGTGCCCATAAACAGTTTAGATGGGTGCCAGTTCCACGGCAGAAATCCTAGTGTGACCCCCGCAAGCAGCAGCGCTAGCATTGCTGGTGCGGGCAGGCCGAGTACAAGACAGACAAGGAACATTACTACCGAAGCAGTGGCAGCAACACTCCCTGCAAGACCGTCGAGGCCATCAAAGAAGTTCATCACGTTAATAATGACCATTACCCACAGGTAGGTTAGTAGCGCTCCTACAGGGTAGATAACGCCGCCCCCTAGCCAACTTGGAAGATCAAAGGCATTCGCTGTAAAACTGAGATCTCCCCCTATTGGTAGGCGGATGAACTCCATCTGAACTCCCCCCCAGATAACGGCGGTAGCCGCTAAAAACTGTCCGATTAGCTGCTGACCCGGGGTCAGGCCTTTAACATCGTCGAGCAGCCCTGCTACAAGCACCACAACGAGGCCTATGCCAAATCCAAGGAGCACTCGATCGACACCAAGTACGGTTCCCTGCCCAAAGCTAAGATCGGTACGGAACGAGAAGATTGCTACAGCCATCACCACAAAGCTGAGCCACATCGCAACCCCACCGAGGCGAGGCTTGCGCACCGTGTGTACGTCGCGATCACGAATTTCAGGAGAAAACTTTGAGAGATTGCGCAATCGGAGCAACCCCCCCGTCGCTACAAAAGAAACCCCGAAAGCAGCAAGGAGCAAGGTGATCCAATCCGGATAGTGTACCGCAAGGTTCCGAACAAGCTCCTCCATGGAGATATCTTAGCGCTTGTCGCCGAACATAATCACGTGGTCGGCACGATCATAGTCATGCAGCTCTTCTGGCTTGAACCAGTGTGCGATCTCTTTTTCTGCATCTTCTCGGCTTTCTGAAGCGTGCACCACGTTAAAGATGCTGCGATTTTCGATGTTGGCAGAGGCTGGAGTGTCGTGTGCAAAGTCGCCGCGAATGGTTCCAGGATCAGCAAGGTGTGGGAAGGTGTGGCCAACCAGCTTACGGCCGAGAGTGGCAGCGTGAAGGCCCTCAAATACCATCGGGATAACTGGACCCATGCACATAAAGTCGATGAGACCTTTGCGAACCATGGTGCCGATTTCTTTTGGATCGTCAGTGCCCATTTCTTTCTTTACATCCAGGCCGTTGTCTTCGAAGGTTTTCATTCCCTTGGTGCCGAGTCGCTCAATCCAAGCCGCTTCCTTAGGATAGAAATCATCAAACATAGCACGCTCTGGCTCTACCATTTTGAGAGCAAGGAGCTTGAGACCGCGCTGTTCAAAGCGCTTGATGACTTCACCGACTAAGCCACGCATTACACCATCCGGCTTAACCATAATGAAGGTCTTCTCGGTTGCGATTGGGTGTGTTTTGTACTTTCCGGGCATGTGATGTAGTTAGATGGTAAGAAGTGATTCTAGTGCGTGAACGTCGTGATGTGGCCCAATAACAGCCAGGTGCAATGCTTCATCGATAAAGAATGCATGCGCAAACTTTTGAATATCTTCGGCGGTAATGGCGTTGAGCTTCTCGAGTGCATCTGCCGGAGTGTGAAGTGTTCGCTCGAGCTGGTGCTGCTTGGCGTAGTAGTTGGCAACCGCAAAGGAGTCTTCCATCCCCAATAACGTTGCTCCCTGTAGGTAGTGTTTTCCGCGCTGGAGCTCTTCTGGACTCACACCGAACTCACGAATCTTTCGGAATTCCTTGAGGATTGCGGTAATTGCCTGTGGCAAGCGATTGTTATCTACTCCGGCAGAAGCCACAATCATTCCGGTGTCTAGGTAGGTCTCTGCGCTCGCATGTACGTAGTAGCATAACCCCTGTTCTTCACGCACTGACACAAACAGCCGAGAGCTCATGGTGCCGCCTAAAATAGTACAGAGCAGCTTTTGTACATAGTACCGATCGTCGGTACTTGAGACACTCGGAACGCCGAGGATCAGGTGTGTCTGCTCTGACTGCTTGGTTTCTAGGGCCACTCGTCCTCGCTTGGCATAGCGGGCTTTATCATACGATGCTCCCTCACCACTCGGCATGGCGCCAAACTTTTCTTGCACGAGCGCACGGACCTGTTCGTGGTCGAACGAACCGGTGATTGCAATGGTGCACGCTCCGCCCTTGTAGAAGTGCTCGCGGTACTTCAGAAAATCTTCTGGGGTAAACGCCGTAACGCTGTGCTTTGTTCCGATAATTGGGCGACCGAGCGGGGTATCGCCAAAGGCAAGCGTGCTAAAGGTTTGATCCACCTTTGCCTGTGGCATGTCTTCGTACATGTTAATTTCCTCAACAATCACCCCCTTCTCTTTCTCGAGCTCTTCGGCTGGAAACTTTGCATGAAGGAGCATGTCGGAAAGCACATCAATGCCAACCGCAATGTCTGGTGCTGCAACTTTAGTATAGAAAGCTGTGTATTCCTGCGCAGTGAAGGCGTTAAAATGCCCACCTACTGCATCGAGTGCCTGGGCAATTGCCTGGGCGGAGGGGTACCGATCACCACCTTTGAACACCATGTGCTCAGTGAAGTGAGCGAGACCTTGCTGATTATCAGCTTCGAAGCGTGAGCCAACACCCATAAAAACGAGCACCGTGACCGCTTCTGTGCTTGGCATCGGAACAGTAACAAGTGAGATGCCGTTTGGAAGTGTTTCGAGAGTAACTGAATGGTTGAGGGACATACAAAGTGTTCAGAAATTCGTTAGGTTCAGCATACCAGGTAGAACGTCTCCCTTCTAGTTTGGTATACTTGGAGCGTACAAAGTAATCCTCATGCCATGATCCACGTAGAACTCGACCACATTTACTCCGAGGACGATGCGGTTCGCCAGATCCGTGAAATTATCGATAGTGTCGACCGCAGTAAAGAACCTGTTGTTATTACCCGCAGTAACAAGCCGCGTGTAGTGGTAATTGATATTGAACACATCGAAGAACTTACCGGCAAGAAGGTTACACCAGTTACGCCGATGGCCCCTGTAATGGTGCCATCACCCAACGCTGAGCCACTTCCCACCCCCGCCGAACCTATGGTAGCAATGGCCTCAGCTACACCTGTTGTCGAACCTGCTTCAAGCCTTCCCGACCTGCCAGCTAGCGAAGTCAGCGCCGAGGTTAGTGCGCCAACCATGAACCTTCCAACGTATACCCCACCAGCCATCCCTGAGCCAGAAGTAGCGAGTGCCGGCATGCCGATCTCTACGCCAGCTGCCGAACCAGTGGCTGCTGCTCCCGCCCCAGTTACCCCAGCTTCTACAGAAGAAAAGCCCCACATGGATGAATCCATCCAGGAAAGGCCGTTTGATCCAACCAACAGCTCGCCGCTCGCCTAGGCATGAAGCAAGTATTTGATCTCACGCTCCAGGCAGAAACCGAAGCAGAGAGCGGTAAGGATGTCATTAGCGAGGAGCAAAAAAATTTAAGCGAATCGGATGACAACAGGGTGCGTGGTGAGGTTGACGCTGAGGCTCCGGGAGCTTCGGCATTCCTGTCTGACTACTATAATATTGAACACTTCGCCCGCTACCCTAAAGAGGTTCTTGTTGAGATGTCCCGCAGCCGTGACGATGCTGGTCCTTGGGGTCTGATCATAGTTGCCAAGGCTGACCATAATGGCGCATTCTATAGCCCAGAAAACTTAGCTAAACTCAAGAATCAGGTTGGGGGCAGCTTTAAAATGCGCATCGTAGAAGCTGGAACAGTGGAGGAGGCTCAGGAACTCACCGCAAAACTAACACGGGCACACGGCAGAGCTGGGTACTGCATGATTGGCGGGCACGGCAGCTCGGTCTCAATACAGTTTGGCGAGGCCCCAGCAACTGCACCTACTGGACCGGAGCAAGAACTTACGTACAAGCTTACCGCTCAAAAAGAGGGCGAGGACAAGCAGGCTGACAGTGGCCCCAGACCAAGAGCGTCTTTGGCGACACTCGGAGAGACGCTCGATAGCAACCTTGAAGAACGAGCCGGCATCGTGCTCTTTTCTTGCTCGACCGCAGCAGATCCTAATAAGCAGGCAGACAGCACCCCGGCGGCCGATCCCGACACAACTGCCAATGAACTCCCGTCGGAAGCGCAACCAATTGCCGATCAGCTGGCAAAAGTAGCCAAACGTGAGGTCTACGGCGCTAATGACTCGGTCCATGGAGTTAGTGACTTTAACCCAACAACAGATGGACGCTCGGTAAAATTTAACCCTGAGTTTAAAGGTGCCGGAACCCGTAAAATCGCTGCCTAGCGAACCTGGAGTAAGTAGATTGCTGCACCGCCAAAAAAAGCAACAGCAGAGACCAGCACAACAACCAAAGCCACAACTAGGCTATTCGAAACAGAATTTTCTTTTTTAGCAGAATCAACCTCGGCCGCCGCCGCAGGTGCTTGTTTCACGTCTTCTTCTCGCGGCGTACGTGCAGGAAGCAACTTAGAGATCATCTCTTGAGCCTGCTCGGCCTTGCCGCGCCACACACCCATCTCCTCACGCGCTTCTGCATGACGAGCAAGTTCGCGGTGGTAGCGCTCCTCAAACGCCTGCGCGCGTTTCTGCCAGTATTCAGTCATGCTTCCTGACTCTCCGGTGACAGCTAACCGAATTGCCTTGGCTTCACGGGCCTCTGCACGACGCTCTCGCTCCTCTTCATTGAGTTCTACCTCAGGTTTTTCAGCGGTTTCTTCGGAGCTTACGGCCTCAACCTCAATCGGGGTTCCTTGATTTAGCTCATAGTATGCCCGGACCTGATCAACATCTACCAAGTAGATGAATCCAGTAAGAGTTTTCTCTTTGCGGTGCCCTACTTTGCCGCTTTTAATCAGCCGACGAAGGGTTACCTCGGACTTACCTACCTCCTTTGCTGCTACATCGAGCTGCACAAACTGGGCCATGTTAGCGTCGCTTACCTTTCTTCTTGTGCTTTTGCTTGCCTGGCGTTACCTCGCGCACATTCTTGCCGAGGTTTACTTGCGTTTCTACTTTTACACTAGCAGCAACTTTAGAAACATCACCCTTTTCTTGGCTCTCGGGCTGATCCCCGACTGGCTCATGCTCAACACGCTGCAGCCGTAAGAGTACTCGAGCGGTTTGCATATCGATGGCGGCAACCAAGTTTTGGAAAAGGCGGAACCCTTCTGCTTTGTAGGCGACGAGCGGATCGACTTGAGCATACCCTCGCAGACCAATACCTGTACGAAGCTCTTGCATAACGTTAAGGTGCTCCACCCAGAGCATGTCGATAGTCTGCAGGTAGACGCTACGAACCGCTACTGTATAGTCAGCTGCTAGCAACTCACGCTTGAGGTTGTAGGCTGTCTCAAAAATATGCGTAACTTCGGTTTCTACCGCTGAATCGCTCTGGTGTTTCGTTAACTGATCGAGTAACCCTATGCGCTCAGACTCAGCCAGACCAACCTGCGCAGCAATATCACGGGTAAGGCGTTCTAGATCCCACTCGGTGTGGTAGCCAGAGGCATGCAATCCGGTAAGGTGGCGGGCTTCGATGCGCAGAGAGTTAGCTACCGCCTCTTCCAGCTCGGTGATGTCGCTGTGCTGGACTAAGGCCTTACGGCGACGGCGGTAGATAACCTCGCGGTGACGCGAGAGTACGTCGTCGAACTGGGTTACACGCTTGCGCATGTCGAAGTTATGACCTTCTACCCGCTTTTGCGCAGACTCGAGCGATCGACTAATCATTTTATGTTCAAGGGGTTCATCATCCGGCACGCCCATGGCCGTCATCCAATTTTTGAAGCGGTCTCCGCCAAAGATGCGCATGAGGTCGTCTTCGGTTGAAACGTAGAACTGACTTGATCCAGGGTCACCCTGACGCCCGGCACGTCCACGGAGCTGGTTATCGATACGTCGTGACTCGTGTCGCTCAGTACCGAGCACGTGCAGCCCACCAAGCTTGAGTACGTCGTCGTGTGCTTCTTTCCAAGCAGCAAAGGCCTTGGTGTAGGCAGGCTCATCTAACCTGCCGTCTTCGTTCGTAAAGTCGAGTTTGGTTGGACGCACCCCACCAAGCATGATGTCTGTACCGCGACCGGCCATATTGGTTGCAAGGGTAACAGACCCTCGCTTACCAGCTTGGGCAATAATATCTGCTTCGCGCTCGTGGTTTTTAGCGTTAAGAATCTCGTGCTTTACTCCCGCACGCGTTAGCAAGGCACCGAGGTACTCATTCTTTTCTACAGAAATAGTACCGACCAGAATTGGCTGACCTGTAGCAGTGATCCTCTGAATATCCTTAACTACCGACTTATACTTCCCCTCTTCGGTCTTGAAGATTTGGTCCGGCTTGTCTGCGCGAATCATTGGCTGGTTGGTTGGAATTGCCACAACGTCGAGGCCGTAAATTTTGTGGAACTCCTCGGCCTCGGTGAGTGCTGTACCGGTCATACCGGACAGCTTGGTGTACATGCGGAAGAGGTTTTGGAAGGAGATCGTCGCAAGAGTATTTGACTCGCGCCGTACACTCACACCCTCTTTAGCTTCGATAGCCTGGTGAAGCCCTTCGCTGTAGCGACGCCCCGGCATAAGACGACCGGTAAACTCATCGACGATTACTACTTCACCTTCTTGGACAACGTAGTCTTTGTCTCGCTTATAGAGAATCTGCGCTTTAAGTGATTCCTCAAGGTGGTAGGCAAGCTGAATATCATCACCGTAAATGTTCTCTACACCAAGGAGCTGCTCCATCTTTGCAATACCGTCTTGGGTAAGCGAAACGGCGCGGTCTTTTTCGTCTACGGTGAAGTCGGTTTCACGCACCAAGCGCGGCACCAGCCGGGCAAACTGCTGGTACGTGTCCGAAGACTCTTCGGCTGGCCCAGAGATGATCAGTGGGGTACGGGCTTCGTCGATAAGAATTGAGTCAGCTTCGTCGATAATCGCAAAGTAGAGGTCGCGCTGAGCGAGCTGGTCTTCGCTCTGCGCCATGTTGTCGCGCAGGTAGTCGAAGCCAAACTCGTTGTTTGTACCATAGGTAATATCGCAGGCGTAGGCTTCCATGCGGGTAACGCGCACAAACTCACCCTTCTCGTACCGGTAGGAAGCATCATGCACAACTAAGCCAACTGTCAGGCCGAGAAACTCGTAGGCTGGCCCGTAGTGTTCAATACCAATACGAGCCAAGTAGTCGTTAACCGTGATTAACTGTGCCCCACGACCAACAAGGGAGTTAAGGTAGAGCGGGAGGGTTGCCACCAAAGTTTTACCTTCACCAGTGCGCATTTCGGCGATGGCACCATTGTGAAGGGCGATTCCACCCAAGAGCTGCACGTCGAAGTGACGCTCCCCTACAGTACGCTTAGCCGCCTCGCGGATAACCGCGAAAGCTTCTGGGAGCAGCGGGTCGAGAATAGCATTTATCTGTTTTTTCTCGCGGAGCTTGTCGTGAATGTCCTCGACCTTTTCATCGTCGAGCATTTCGAGTGGGTCAACTTCTTCTGGGGCAAGTTTAGCAGCAACCCGCTCCCGGAATTCTAGTGTTTTATCAGCAAGTTCAGCATCGGTGAGCTTGGAAATCTCTGCCTCAAGATCATTTATACGTTGAATCGTCTTGGCATGTTTGCGCAAGAACGAACGTGATGGGTCGGCCAGTAGCTTATCGAGGAATGGTAGGGCCATAACGAGGAGAAAGCGAAAGACAGTGGGAAACTGCCCAGGCAAACGTTAGATTTGTTCTTGGGTTATGATAGCCGGAACGCCCCTGATTTACCAGTCTTAAATCGGCTGATCGCCGAGATCGGTTACCGTCTGTGAGGCGTGTACATTCTGGGCAGTGCGAGCGGTTTGGGTTGGATCTGTTGGTAGATTCTTTTCGATATCGAGAGCCTTGGTTAGTAGGGTCTCAATCATTTCATCGTGCACACCAACTCTACGTTTGGTGCTTTCTAGGGAAGCAATTCCCGTGGCAAGGACGCGAAGCGTCCGCACAAGGTCTGCACCTTCGAATACCCTATTATCCTGCTTGGTTATCTTGCGACAGAGGTCTTGCAGCTGTTCGGGCGTAGCCGCCTCTTGCATCGCCTTTGGCACAGCACTGAGAGATTCAACATACTTGAGCGCCTTCTCGCGGTAGCCTCGCTCAAGTGGAGTCAGCTGCTGGTTGTAGATAGGATTCTGGCGGACAAGAGCCTCAAACCTACCGATACTTGGCGGCGCTGGTTGCGGATTAGCTTCTGGAGTCGCAGTGGCTTGAGACGGTGTGCCCGGGTTAGCTACCACTTGAGCTATCGGCGCTGTTGTGGACTGACTCTGTGAAGCTGTTGGTAAAGGCGAAGGGGTCACACCAGACACAGACTGCTGAGTTGGCCTTGGTGTTGTGGCTGTACGCTCCATCTCCTCTCGAATCACAGCAATCTGCTCTGCAAGTTTCTCTGGGCTGTCGGCAATCTCAGAAAGCTCTACACCACCAGATTGGTAGCCCTCAATCAGCCGTTCAATTTGCACAACTAAACTATGGTAGGCATTACGGATTGGAGACCCCTTTGGAAGCTCTGCTCGAATGCTCCGCGCAACAGCAGAAAGGCGGACAACTCCACGCAAGATTAGTGAGCAACGGGCCTCTGGCTCGTTCCGCAGCTCATTTGCTCGGTATGAGAACCCAAACAGGCTGGCCGCATTTGCTGCATCACAGAGGAAGCCTGCAATCTCAGTGACTTCAGTTTCGTAGCGAGGATCACTCGGACTCAGCCCGCTGACCTTCTGAGCATTCTCAGCTAGCAGCTTGCTGAACGCTAGTCGGTGACCATCTTGTCTATCTCGCCAACGGCCGAGCATCATCGAATCAGCCCGGTTAATGCGAGACCGCAACATCTCGCGAGCCTCGTACTGCTTGTTGCTTTGAAGATTATAAAGCGACTCAATGAGACGCCTACCTGTCTGACCCTCGAGGATACTAGGATTTTCAGTTGTCTCAACCGGGTTCCCCGAGCCTATCTTGGGCTCTAAGCCCGAAGGTGACGCTCCACCAGCCGGACTGTTTGGAGGATCACCAATGGGGGCCGGTGGGAGCCCACCTGCTGAACCGGCGTCTCCGCCGCTTTCGTCGTCATCCTTCTTTCCCCCCTTGGGCTGCTCGGCGGCATTCTCAACCTTCTTATTTTCAGGAACTACTACTGGCTCCTTCTTCTCTGAACGCTCGGGCCTTTCTGCTCTCTCGGGGTTTTCTCCCTTACCCGATTTCTTAGAACCCTCCCCTCGATCTTCTTCAGATCGCTCCGCCTTCTCCCTGTCTTTATCCTTCTTTTTCTTATCTTCGCGCTCAGGCTTCTCTGGTTCATCAGGCACTGCTACACGATGAATATCCCGGTGCATACGATAAGCGGCTATTGGCGTGAGCTCATCGAGAAATTGGGTAACATCTTGCACACCGTCACGGGCGCCAGGAACCTTTTGCATGTGCCGCTCGATGAGTGAATACTTGCCCTTTTCTTGACCAGTCTGAGCGGGTTTATTATTGCCCTTTTCTTGATGAACCAAGGGTTGTAGTGTGAGGAAACCGGCGTCGATAACCTTACTCACCGTGCCGTAGGTGGTTGTTTTGGACTGCTCTAGCTGCAACCGATCAACCCAAATACGACCAGCTGCATCATGTGCCATATGCCACATAACCGTTGCGCCATTCAGTTGCCCCGCATACACTTCTACTTCAATCTTTCCGAAGAACGGGTGGGAACGGGTGTACCTCTCTCTTGGTGCTTCCGCGAAGTTCGGCGCAAGGCCTGGGTGATCATTAAAGATGCCATTCACCCCAAGAATGAGCCCATCCAGACCCAGCTCAAGCGGAACACCCCCATCGCGCGGCTTTTCGGGATCAAAGAGCTTGAGGTTATCCGGCTTGGTTATACGCAAACGCTCCAAGACCCCCTTATCATCGAATCGACTGATCTCATCCCTATAGGTTTCGTTTTCGGGTTTAATCTCTGGCTTAACAATACCGCTCCGGTCTTCCTTACGCTGAACTTTTGCAAAATTATCCTTGAGTAAGTTCTTAACCGTATCCTTACTGAATCCTGCTATGTCACCTTGCTTGCTTTCTGTGGCTTCAAGGCTATTACTCACCGCCACCGGCAGCAACGTTTCTTCAATGGGATGAATTGAAGGCTTTACAAGCGAGAAGTTAGACTTCTGCTGGTCTCCACCACCGCCTTTGCCTGACCGGGGCACCTCTAGCCCCTCCACAGCGTGCCATGAGCCGTTTAGCTGATCGCGACGTGCAAGTCTGGTAATAAGCTTCCCCCCAGGAGCTTGTACGTAGAAGACGGAGTAGGTTGCTCCTGTAGGATCAGCAAAGGTTGGCCCTAAAAAGAAGTTGCTGCCATTCACCTCGATTCGAGAGGTCGGGTGCAGCTCTGGATAGGCCTGAGTTAGGCGCTGCGTAAGGCCCGGTTGACTTGGCTGCTTTGCACGCTCGAGAAAGTCAGCAAGCTCAATTGGGGTGCGATTTTCTTCTTCAGCTTTGGCCACCATCTCCGCTGGCGTCTCCTGGATAATGGGGTTTTTGATGAGGTACTTAGCGGTATCCTCACCATCCTCTGGCACCACACCTTTCTGATTGCGAGCTTGTGCGTTAGCGTGCATGGCAACAAAACCAGCCGCAGGAAAACTAAGCGGATTGATACCGCCGTAGAACACTGTAGCGAGCGCTGCAATCTTACCAGCCTTCCCCAACTTTTCCTGCAGTTGGTTTTGAGCAGTGGTCAGATTTCTCTCCTTCGGAAGTAGCTCTTCTTCAATCCACTGATTGTGATCTTTAATGGTTTCCTTAACCAGCATGTAGTATTCGTCTGGGGTGATTTCACCCTCTACAAGACTCTCCCGCAACTCGGTAAGAATGCTACTTAGCGATCTACTTATTGCATCCTGCGTATATTTAACACTGTCAGCGTTCAGATGATTGGGGCCAGCCATGTCTTTTGAAAGCGCCCTACGCTCAGTAAATGCTTCGAAGGCATCTTTGAGGCCTTTCGCCATAACGAACGGACCGAGTACCGGCCCGAATAGTGGAGACACAAGGAACGTACTAACCCCCCAGGCTCCCCGGTAGCCCAAGTCTCGCATCTTATCGCCATCACCAAGATAGAAATCTTTCTGCATCTTGGTGTACCTCTCCTTCGACCAGGTAAAGGGTTTACCAATCTTTGCCTCAAGAAAATCACTTGCCTTACTTGACCAGCTATTTGCCTTGCTTGCCTTCTGCGCTTCGGCCCTCGTCTTCTCACGCGATTTTATACCTTCGTTGAAGTCGCGCACGATATCGTGAATCTTCACAATATTAATAACGTCCTCCCTTCTCAGAACCGATTCAGGAGCGCGTGGAGCTTGTTGGTCGCCTTGTCCTTCCGGTTTTCCCGGTGGCGGCGCAATGATTGGCGGTGCTTCAATCGGCATGTGCGTCGGAGCTCGGCTGCGCATCACGAAGCCGCGCTTCGACCTCGCGCACCAGTTGGTATTTGTACTTTAAGGTTTCCTCTGCAACCACTGTCGGCATGTCTATGTCGAGGTTGGCGAGAAAATCGAGCGTGTCTTGCTGCACGCCTCGCTCTAGTATCTCTTCGAAACGCTCCAGGTGCTCGTCGGGAACCTTTGAGACTACATGAGCAAATACTTCCCCTGCTAAGGTAGATTCCATGTCGGCGAGCATCTTTTCTTTCATCTCTGCAGGGGCATCCTGCATGTTGAGCAGCTCAAAGATGTCTGCACGCAGTAACTCTTCTGGGGTAGCTGTGTGAGCGTCCATATCCCCCTTAGTATACTCGCACAGGTTAGAACCTGTACACACTCAGACGGCGACCACGGGCCCCGCCCCGATGATCGAGCGTAATAACCTTATCCGGTTTTCGATCACTAAACTGGTAATCGAGTGAGACCACGATCGCACCCTTGGGAAGCTCGCGCTTAAACTTTGGGAGGAGCATGTCGAGCACATGTGCATAAAGGTATACGTACACTTTATTCGCTGGGCAGAGATCGGTTTCAAAGAAGTCATCCCGCCTGATCTTTACTGCCCGCCGCGGTAGGTGCTTACAGCGCCACTTTGCGGTAACGAATGGAATCATTCCCTTCTCTATCCCAATGTAGCGAGCCTTGGGGTTGGCAGCATGGAGTGCGCGCAGCACAATACCGTCACCACAACCCAGATCGTACACAGCATCACCAACCTGCGGATCGAGTGCTGCCACAATGTCGTCTATGGCTTCCTCTGGAGCTGAAACAAAGGGTGCCTCATTCAGTACCGCTGCGCGTATCTGATCCCAAAGCGAAAAGATAAAGAAGAGAATAAGGGCCAGCGCGGTGGTGCCAACAACGATTAGCAACACTTGGTCTGGGACAGACAGCATCAGCGGCGCGTTATGCGAGTAAACGGAATGTAAGCGTGGAGTGCCTTAGGAATCTCGATGCTACCGTCAGGCTGCTGGTAGTTTTCGAGAATAGCAATGAGAATGCGGGCACTCGAAAGTGCAGTATTGTTGAGTGTATGCACGTACTGTACGTCTTTCTCACCATCTTTGCCGCTTGCCTTAAATCGAATATTTAGCGAGCGCGCCTGGTAGTCGGTATCGTTTGAGCAGGAATGCGTCTCGCCGTACTTGTTCATGCCAGGCAGCCAGGTTTCTATATCCCATTTTTTAACCTGCGGGTGACCTAAATCACCGGCGCAGTTTAGTACAACTTGATAGTGGAGGCCGAGCTTGTGTAAGAGTTCTTCGGCGATGCCCAGCAGTAGTTCTTGCTCTTTCTGACTGTCCTCCGGGCGGGTAAGTGATACCATCTCAACCTTATTGAACTGGTGCACCCGGTACAGGCCGCGTGTTTCCTTGCCGTAGGTTCCTGCCTCACGCCGGAAGGCGGGAGAGAGTGCGGCATAGCGAAGCGGCAGCTCAGATTCGTGGAGCACTTCTCCGCTATGAAACGCCACGAGTGGCGGCTCGGCAGTGCCAACTAGGTACAGATCGTCACGGTCTATCCGGTAGGCATCGCCATCGGTAGCATCTTCGGGCGTGACAAACAGGCCAGAACCATAGAGTACCTCGGCCTTAACCAGGTTAGGCACAGATAGCATGGTGAACCCTTTGCTGTAGAGGGTATCGGTAGCAAAACGCATTACTGCCTGCTCAAGGAGTGACAGCTCGTTCTTGAGGTAATAAAACTTAGCACCTGCAACCTTTGCCGCACGCTCCATATCAAGGAGATCTAGCTCGGCACAGAGCTGCTCGTGATCTTTTGGCGGGAATGTAAACTCAGGTTTCACTCCTTCTGTTCGTACCACAACATTCTCTTTGTCCGAGGCACCATCTGGCACATCGTCTGAGGGTATATTTGGTATCTGGCGGTGCAGCTGCTTGCAGAGAGTTTCGAGGTCATTCAGCTGACTACCCTGCTCTTGAATCGAGTCAGAAAGTGAGCGCAGCTGGTGGCGCATGATATCCCGCTCTTCGGGTGTAGCTGTGGCAAGCTGCTTGGAAGAGGTGTTGAGGCTGGTCTGCAGCTCTTGTAAAGCCTGCTGGAGGGTGCGCCGCTGGGTATCAGCATTCAAAAATTCGTCCACAATAACCGGATCACCGCCTTTGCGCTTCACTGCCCGCTTTACCAAAGCTGGCGTATCTCGAATTAGTTTTGGATCAACCATGCAGTAATGGTGACAGATTTGGACACAAACTGAAAGTCTCTTTCAGAAGAAAAAGCCTCGGGAGTCCGGGGCTTTGGCCCCAATGAGTCGTACGCCCTTACTTAGCTGATGGTGGACAAACTATTACTATACGGTCGTAGCGCTCATCCAGCGCGGGGTCATTAACCTCTCGCCTTACAACCTTTCCCTGCACCCCACTAGCGTCAACTACAACCATCGGTGGGTTACTAACAATAAATCCGGTGTGACCAACTCTGCCTGTTGGAGTAATGAAAAACACCACACACCCCGCAAAACCTCTGTCAGTTGGTGGATTGTTAATATCGTAACTCCCAGTCTTTGGGTAGCGTGTCCACCCCTGCTTAACCAACCAATCCAGCAGAGCCGCAGCGTTTACCTCTGTTACACTTCCCTCTGGAACAGGCACTCCCAGGTCTTGTAGCACATCGCTCACAAAGTCTGCACATGGATACTGGGGATTGGAGTAACTTGTATCACAAAAGTCTTTTACAGGATCTCCAACATGTCCGTTTGCGCCATCGATGATGCTGCCTTTATTCGGAGCTTTCGCACGTAACAGAGCGGCGTTGCTACTATTCTGGCGGACGAGCACAACAGCAGTTGCCCCAACCACCGCAAATGCCAGCAGCAAACTCATCATCGTCCGAGTTATGTGCCTACCTGCCTGAGAGTGTTTTTGTTGTTTCATAGCTCAATAGTAGTAACTGAGCCACTAAAAGAAAAACCCCATCTCAGATGAAATGGGGTTTTCTTAGCTCCTGGAGCTTGGGGTGTCACATCGTTACCCCAATACCTCCGACTACCATACCCAGAACCGCAAAACTCAGTACCCAGTTTACAATCAGAGCCCACTCCACGCCAGCCTTACCCTTAAAGTAAGGCGCATCCGCAAACAGCGGAATCATAAAGAACGGAATCCCAAGCATTAAGCCAAGCTGGAGCCCCTTCATAAAGCCACTTGCGTCCATATCAACCATGCCAAACAGGCGAATAAACGCAAAGGCGATTACATACATGCCAATGCCCGCAATCACAAAACGTGTTGGGGTGAGCTTTACGGCGTTGTCGCCGAGGCTCCCCTTAAAGATCACTCCGTAACAAATTACCCCCACGATAAAGATGGCCAGCAGGCCAACTAACGCCAAAAGGAATTCATTCATGAACCCTCCTAACATCCCGCTTAAGGATAGTTACTTGTTAAGTGGTAAACCTGGGTAGGTCTATAACTCTAGTGAATGCCCTTCGCCACTAAAAATCAAGCACCCAGCGCACGTTTCAACTAAATTCCAGGTGTTGTTAGCAAGGAATAGCTGGTACGATGGAGCCGTTCACTCTAACCACTTTTCCATGAAAGGCATTATCCTTGCCGGCGGCTCAGGTACTCGTCTCTACCCCACAACCCAGGTGATTTCTAAGCAGCTTCTCCCTATTGGCGACAAGCCAATGATCTACTATCCGCTTGCCACACTGCTTGAGGGAGGTATTCAGGAGGTTCTACTCATCTCTACACCGCACGATTTGCCAACCTACCAAGAGCTACTCGGAAACGGCAACGGGTTTGGGATGCAGATTAGCTACATGGAGCAACCCAAGCCAGGCGGCCTAGCTGAGGCCTTTCTACTAGGTGAAGAATTTATAGATGGCGAGCCGGTTTGTTTAATCTTGGGTGACAATATTTTTTACGGTGAATCACTCATTCAAGAGATCCGCAGCGCTGCAACGCTCACCAAGGGCGGTCTAATCTTTGGCTACCGGGTGCACGATCCTGAGCGTTACGGCGTAGTCGATTTTGATGAAGATGGAAAAGTGTTAAGTATAGAGGAGAAACCTGAAAAGCCAAAATCTGACTACGCTATTCCAGGTTTATACTTTTTTGATGGAACAGTCAGTGATGCAGCAAGAAAAGCTGAACGCTCTGCTCGCGGTGAATTAGAGATTACCGAAATACACAATTACTA
>CALBLZ010000096.1 GCA_937895715.1 uncultured Candidatus Berkelbacteria bacterium | reverse complement strand
ACCACTGATTTGATGATCTTCGGCAGTGACAACTCTACCAGTTTTAGCCGCTGAAGCAAGCAGTGTAGCACTGTCGAGTGGCTTGATGGTGGGTACTGCTATAACTTCTGCGCTAATGTGTTCTCTCTGAAGTATTTCGGCTGCTTGTAAGCAGGGGTACACCATTGCTCCATGCGCAGCCAGCGACACCTGATCTCCTTCTCTAAGCACATACGCCTTACCAATTACAAACTTCTGCTTTGGGTTAGTGATAGTTGCAACAGATTCACGACCAAACCGGATATACACCGGCCCCTCATGCGCAATTGCTGCGAGCAAGGCTTGCTCGGTCTCAACAGAATCTGTAGGAGCAAGAACCACTAGATTAGGGAGTGAGCGAGTTATAGCCAGATCTTCAAGTGATTGGTGGGTTGCGCCGTCCTTCCCAACTGATAAGCCTGCATGTGCACCAATTATTTTCACATTGGCGTTTGCATAACAGATTGAAACTCGAAGCTGATCCCAGTTTCTGCCTGGGTTAAATACTGCAAAACTTGCAGCAACAGGAATCATCCCGGAGAGCGCCATTCCTGCTGCAATACCGAGCATATTCTGTTCTGCCACACCCACCTCAACGTACTGGTGTGGCAATGCCTTTGCTAGGTGCTCCATCCGGACTGACTCGCGCAAATCAGCACAAATACCTACAACTCGCTTATTTGCACGCGCCGCTTGCAGAAGGCCTAATCCAAACCCTTCGCGCGGCGAGGTAGCCACAAGATTATCCATGCGCCTCCAATTCCTCTAACGCCTTCTTGGCCTCTTCTGTAGTTGGAGTGCGGCCATGCCAGCGGTAATCATTCTCCATGAAACTCACACCCTTACCCGGGACGGTGTGCGCCAATACGCACAATGGTCCCCCGGTATACTCCCTGGCCTTCTGGAGTGTAGAACGTACTTCGTCTACGCTATTCCCGTCGATCTCTACGACATGCCAACCAAACGACCGGTACGCGTTGCCAAGGTTGTTCATAGGCAAAACTGACTCAGTATCACCACTGATTTGTATACGATTTCGATCAATAATCACCGTTAGGCCAGAAAGTTTAGTCGCTCCAGCAAACTGAACAGCTTCCCAGGTTTGGCCTTCC
>CALBLZ010000094.1 GCA_937895715.1 uncultured Candidatus Berkelbacteria bacterium | reverse complement strand
CGTCTCGTTACGTATCGGTGCTTGGCTTTTCAGACTACGAAGATGTGGTGGGAAAGACCATTAAACTTGGTCTAACGTCAGCAAATGGTGTGGTCACTGAAGTTGAAGCAAAGGTAAGCGGAGTGCAGCTGAAGAGTTTAGTTGCTGCTGGCGGCGCAAACATGAATGAGCAGCTGAGTAAAAAGCTAGTAGAAGTACAGAGCCTTGGGTTACCGGATTCGGCAAAGGATCAGTACAACCTAGTTGTTGCTCGCTTCGACACGGCCTTGTCTAGCGACGAGCTGACCAATTTAAAAACCCGCCTCAAGGATGCTGGCTACACCGCTATGACGGTAGAAGACACCATCGGCATTCTCAAGCAGGTTATTGCCGGTGTTGCGGTGATCTTCACGCTCTTCGGTGCAATTGCCCTGCTTGCCGCTGCTTTTGGGGTCATTAATACGCTGTTTATGGCAGTACAAGAGCGTACCCGAGAAATTGGCTTAATGAAGGCAATTGGTCTCAGTGGTGGCAAAATATTCTTACTCTTTAGCGTAGAAGCAGTCCTCCTTGGGTTCTGGGGGAGTTTGCTCGGAGTACTTGCTGCCAGTGGCGCTGGCGCAGTGATTAACCGCATTGCAACCGACGGATTCCTCAAAGATTTCGAAGGTCTGCAGCTCCTAGTATTCCCTCTGCAGTCGGTAGTGATGATTATGCTTACCATTATGTTCATTACGTTCCTCGCCGGAACGCTCCCAGCTCGCCGTGCGGCTCGGCTTGATCCAATCGACGCCCTCCGCTACGAGTAACCAACGGTTTGTGGGTGTGCAAAAGGGTCTCCAGCATTTCTGCCGGAGACCTTTTGTTTAGTTGTAGCGTGCAGCTTACTTGCAGTAGTCGCTAACCTTTCCTTCTGTGCCTGAGCCGGGGAGCGCCTTTGCAACTTTTTTGTCAGCATCTGGGAGCAGGTCCAGCCAGCAGGTGCCAAAATATGTCATTTCCTTGAAATTACCAACCTTGGCTTGGAATGCAGCGGTCTTCGATACTTCGTTTGGTGTGCGTAGGTCGTACACGCCAAAGTCTGCGCTTATGTTCTTATTTGGAGCTGGGAACCCAATTGCCGTGGCGATGACCGTGCCTTTAGAGAACTCCTTGGTAGCGGGAAACCGCTTGGTTTCTGAGGCGTTAGGTTTAGCTTCGGGGAGTGTGGCATCTACAAGTGCCTGGAACTCTGGGGAGAGGGTTAACAGGTGATCGTAGCGCAGCAAGTACCCGCAAGGGTGTACAAAATCGAGCATGATTTGTACTACGCCCGACTCAATGTAGCGGGATCCACGAAGTAGGGTGGCGTCGAGCGCCAGAGAAACGGGGACGTCGTTTGTAGGAGAGGTATCAAACCGGAAACCACCATGCGCCTTGTAGTTTCCACCACGGCTCTGGCCAGGGTACAAGATGGCCGTTGCCTTGCTTACATCAACCGGTGACTGGAGCCCGAGTGGAGAAGGGCAGGTTGGTGCCGCACTGCTCGGTGCCCATGCAGTTCCGTTAAACAGCCAGGAAACCGAAGCAGCGGCTGCAGAAGGTGCTACTGTCGCTGGTGCTGTGGAGAAAGTTGGCGATGGGGTTGCGGTGCTCGACTCAGGCTCCACAGTCGGGCCCGGCAACATGAGGGCGAGCATACCGAGGATGACTACTACTACAATGCTGATGATGAGGGTGCGACTGAGCATGGAGGAATATTACTTTACCCCAGTATATAGGACTTTTGGTGCCATCTTGACACCGCAAGGTGTTGGTGGTAATATCGTTTGACGATGATATACGCTACGCATAACCTACATCGACGCTTCACAACAGCGCCGGCAAACGCTAAGTGCCTAGCAAAATAACTGCCTGAAAGGGCAGTTTTTTAGTAAACTAAACCATATGGAACATACTCCAAAGGAACAGATTTTAGGTGATGCGCGCAGCCATTTGGCAGCTACGATTGTTCGAGTGGGCGAAGAGATTGTTGCGATTGAGGACTCTATAGCGCGCGGCGAAATAGAGGTAAAAACCTCAGAAGTAGAGACGGAGGAAACCAAGATGGTACAGCAGGCGCTCATTGAGCACAGTCGGGGACGCCTAGAAGAGCTGGCTCGAATGCAGCCGTCGCCGTACTTCACCCGCTGCGACGTAACGTTTGACGACGAAGGAAAGCAGGAAACCGTGTATGTTGGTCGGTTCTCCTTTAACGATGAGCACATCTACTCATGGACTACCGGTATTGCAGCACTCCGGTTTGAAGATCCAGGTGCCGTAGCGTACGAAACACCCGAGGACGGCGCCCGCACGGGGACATTGCAGCGTAAGGATCAGTACATGATTGTGGATGGAAAGATTATCTTCCTTTCATCTGAAGGAATTGGTGCACCGCGCCAGCTTATTCACCAAGAGTACCTTTCGGCCAGAAAGAATACCTTCGCGCTGCCAGAAATCGTGGCACAGATGGAAAAGGCACAAGATCAAGTAATTCGCGCGCACCACGCCGGGCCGTTTGTAATCTCTGGACCGGCTGGTTCCGGGAAAACCACACTAGCGCTGCACCGAGTTGCCTACCTAACCCAGTCTCCTGATACCGCTAAGCAGTACCCGAGTCGCCGCTCGATAGTGTTTGTGCAAGATAGTGGCACAAAAGACTACTTTTCCCACCTCCTTCCCGAGCTTGGGATCCACGATGTAGTGATCACTACCTTTCCAGAGTGGGCGCTTAGCATGCTCGAAATCACCAATGCTTCTACGGTGTTGCGGCCGGGGGCAAGTGAGCCAGAGCGCGACGCCTATGAGTACGCAAAAATCCAGGCGCTTCGGGCGGCTCCAGTTCCGCTGTTTCGCCGCGGGAACTTCTTTGGTCTCCTTGAGAATTTCTATGTAGGACACCTCAATTCTCGTCAAAAAGAAATATTTGCACAGCAAAAAACACAGAATGCTTTCGATAGGTATGATCTAACGGTGCTCCTAATGTCGCTCAGCCGTCGTGAAGATGGATTTACGCGCACAAGAATGATCACATCTCTGATTAAAGATGGAACCGGGCGTACCAAAAACACTGCCCAAAAGGAAAAGATAGAGTATCCACTCATGGTGGTAGATGAATTCCAGAACTACCTACCAGAGCAGCTCCGGCTGTTTGGCATGTGTCTCAAGCGCAGCCGCTCGGTGCTCTATGTTGGCGATATGGCACAGCAAACTCGGTTTGGCACGCTGCGCGAGTGGGCTGAGATTGGGGAGGCGCTTAGCCCGGAGCGTACCGTTACCTTGCACAAGGTGTACCGCAACACGCGAAATATTTTGGAGTACATTCGATCCTTGGGCTATAGTGTTGAGATTCCAGATGGGATCAAAACTGGTTCAGATGTTACTGAGCGAACGGTTTCTGGTGCCACTGAGGAAATCTCTTATATTGTTGGGCTTCTCAACGAAGATCCTGAGCGATCAATTGGCGTGCTTGCCTTTAACCCAGACTACCTAGCGGCATTCGTTGAACATTTTGGCGGAGATGCAAGAGTTCGCTGCATGAGCGTTCGAGAGGCCCAGGGCGTTGAGTTCGATTCAGTCTGCTTAGTAGGAATTAGCGCCGATCTATTTGCGGTTGAAGGGGATGAAGTTTTCGCAAAAGAAAAGCAGCGCGTTGATAGAGACTTGCTGTATGTCGCGTTAACTCGAGCAATCTCGGAGCTGCACGTGCTCGGAAGCTCGCTTGGGGTGCTGCGCGCTTAAGATTTCTTTTCTAAAAACTCCTGCAATTTTTTGAGCGCAATGCTGCGCATGTTTATGTCTTTCTGCTCATCGAGGGGCATTTCTGCCAAAGTTTTGTCGTGGTCGTCTGCCACAAAGATTGGGCTCCAGCCAAACCCCATGGTGCCACGTGGGTGGTCTGCTACCGTACCGTTAATTATCCCAGAGAATAAGTGGCAGGTTGTGCCATCGTGGTAGCCGAACAATACTTCTGCCACTACTGCACGATCCTTACCGTCGAGTAGGCGGCAGAGTCCCTCGTTCTCTAGTTCTTGCAGAAACCATTTTATGAGGGGACCGGGGAGTCGACCGAGCGCGGGGAATGTGAGGCTCACATCTTCTACCAGCACAGGTGACCCTAGAATACTGTAGGCCTCGGCTGCTTTGGCGCGAACCACTTCTTCTAAATCAAGCGACTGAACTTCTGTTAGGTCTAGCTTGTGGTGGTTGACGGGGTGGTGGAGGTAGAAGGCTACCTGCTCAGCTTTGCCAGGGTTGCCGGTGATGAAGGTGATGTTTTCCATGTGGTTACTCTACCAAAAAAACCACTCAGCGCGTTTTGCCCTAGTGTAGTTGCCACTCTATTTGTGCGATCAGGGTGAGCAACAAGCGTATACTAGGAAGTGAAGTGCACCATTCGTATATACGTGATAATTGCCGCTACTATGCGACAGCTAACGGAGGCATATGAAACAAGGATACTGCGCACCCATTGAATCCCTTACTGAGGAAAATACTAACTTTCGTCAGGTGCTATACACGGGCGAGCACTGTCAGTTGGTACTGATGTCGCTGCTGCCTGGGGAAGAAATCGGGCTAGAAACCCACGAAGAAAACGACCAGTTCTTTCGCTTTGAGCGTGGCACTGGAAAAGTTGTAATTAACGATACTGAATACGATGTCGCTGGTGGTGATGCGGTGATTGTCCCAGCTGGGGCAAGGCATAATATAACAAATGCATCGGAAACAGAGTCACTCCAGCTGTACACGCTCTACACGCCTGCACACCACAAGGATGGTGTTGTACGTGCTACCAAAGCGGAAGCCACGGCTGATGCACCAGAGTTTGACGGCGTAACTACCGAGTAAGTGAGCAAAAAATCTTCCTTCGTCGGCTGGTTGTTTGTGATTGTCCAGTTCTTGCTTCTTGCAGTAATCGTCTTTACCGGTGAAACAGGTTCTACGGTTGCGGGCTGGGTACATACCATTCGTACAGCCCTTATTCTTGTTGGTTTAGTGATCGGGGTAACCGCTATACTTCAGATGAGGAAATTTTTACGCGTTACGCCGATGCCGGCAGAGGGAGCTGTACTGTTGCGCACAGGTGTGTACGGCTTAATTCGTCACCCTATGTATACATCCTTACTCTGCCTTACTGCGGGAATTACGCTGGGAAAGCTGTGGTATATGTGGTTGGTTTGGGTGGTACTGTTGGCTGTGCTCATGGCAAAGTCTAAGTACGAGGAGGGGTTGTTGCAGGCGAGGTTCCCTGGTTACAAAGAGTATATGAAGGAGGTTGGGGGATTGTTGCCAGGGCTTGGTGTCGGCAAGGGGTAAGTATGGTGTGACTCTACCGATTAGGTGCTTATTCAATAGGTAGAGACGCCGCTTTCCACGCCTCAATACCACCCTGGAGGTCATTAATCTGCGTGAACCCAAGTGATTCCATCATTGTTGCAACGGCACTGCTGCGCTTACCGGTACGACAGTATACAAGGTACGTTTTTGAGCGATCGAGCTCAGCTAGTTTCTCTTTAATATCCGCTGCGTAGTAATCGATATTCTCCGAGCCTGCAAGGTGGCCTGAAGTGTATTCTTCAGGGGTTCGCACATCTAGAATGGCGAAGGAGGTGTCGCCTCGCTTTTCCCCTAGAAGCGCGGTTACCTCGCGTGTAGTGAGCAAGCTGGTAGTTGGTTGTACCTGGTTAGAGGGACTGCTGGTTGGACTTTTTTGCGTCGTATTGCCCAAAGGGCGTAAGGTGAAGATGAGTACAGCTCCGAGTACAATCACAAAAGCACCGGCGATTAGATAGGTCATTGGTTTTTCCATAATTAGGGTTACAGTACTGATGGGAAAAATTCAATTATAATTGTATCACCGTGCGAGCGGGTGCGTTGTGAGGAAGTTTGCAACTGTTCGGAATCTTATCAAACTAGGTTTTTTTTGATATAAATCAATGTGCCATGAAAACACGTGAAATCTTGGGGCTGGTTACGTCCTCCGCATCATTCTCTGCCGCACCGGCAGACCCGCTGAGTTCTGCGTTCCAAGCATGGATGCGCGATACGGCATCTGTTGTGCTCGAGCACATTGCTCCGGAGCGCTATGCCGAAATCGAGCAGCAGCTGGCTGAATCGCCAGATGCAACCGAGTACGATGGGCTTACCCTTCGTGCTGTCGTAAAGCTTGCCGCTTCTCGCGCTGCAGTGCTCCGAGTCAAGGATCCGTCCCGGCTCAGCATTGTTGCACCGATGTACGGTGAAAACACTCGCCTGATGCCTCGCGGTACTGCCGACGGGCAGTACGAGCATGGCGAAGACGCGTTGCGTCAAAAGGTTGCCCAGCTGCAGTGGCTTACCGAAGGTTCGAAGGTGTCATTCCACCTATTCATGGTGGACGACATGTCGAAGCCAGAGGCTGGTCAAACAAGCGGTCAGGTAGCGCAAGCTATTGTTGACGAGGCAGGTTTGGCAGACATGGTTACCGTCCTCTTCCTAGAGGAGGGAGTGACTGCTCAGTCTGAAAGCTCCGACTTAGTGCGCAGTGCCCTTCGGGGTGTTGGCGTACCAAAGAACACCAAGAAAGCGGCCGCTATCTACTACGGAATGGCATACGCTGTTACCGAACATGGGCTGAAGGACCACTTCGTTGGATATATCGACACTGACCTCACCGTGAACGCCGGCTTGTTCGGTCTGCTCATGGAGGCACTTGCGTCAGAAAAGGCGCAGCTTGCTGCGGGATCGCGTCGGTTGCCAACATCGGTGCTTAAGCTGGGGGCTGGTCGGAACCTTCGTGCCAATC
>CALBLZ010000092.1 GCA_937895715.1 uncultured Candidatus Berkelbacteria bacterium | reverse complement strand
GCGGCAGCCGCAGTATCGAATTCAGTTTTCTCAGCTGCTTCCAATTTAGCTTGCTTAGCGCGCTCAACTGCTTGGTGAATCAGGAACTCATCCAGCTCGTCTTCGCGCTCAGCACTATCAGCGAGCACGCGAACAACATTTCCAAGGATTTCTACGAACCCTCCGTTAACCGCGTACAGCTCTTCGGTACCGTCACGCTTAACCACAACTTCACCTGCCTTAAGCAAAACAATGAGTGGCATGTGGCCTTTGCGAATACCGAGCTGACCATCAATGCCCGGCAGCAAGACTTCCTCACCAGACGTGGTGTGGACTAAGCGTTCTGGGGTGACGATCTCTACTTTGAGCATTACTCGTCCTTGAGGCTATCAATGCTACCCTTCATGTAGAAGGCTTGCTCTGGAAGGTGGTCGAAATCACCGTTCAAAATTGCCTGGAAGGAGCGAATAGTATCTTCGAGTGAAACATACACACCAGGAATGCCGCTGAATACTTCGGCAACGTGTACTGGCTGTGAAAGGAAGCGTTGTAGGCGGCGGGCTCGGGAGACAACAAGCTTATCATCGTCTGATAGTTCTTCCATGCCGAGAATTGCGATAATGTCCTGCAGCTCTTTGTAGCGCTGAAGTACTTTTTGAACTCCGCGCGCTGCGGTGTAGTGCGCCTCGCCAACAATATTCGGATCAAGAATAGTTGAAGTTGAATCGAGTGGGTCCACCGCTGGGTAGATACCGATTTCGGTAAGGGCACGGTTAAGTACCACGGTAGAGTCGAGGTGGGCAAAGGTTGTCGCGGGTGCTGGGTCGGTAAGGTCGTCAGCTGGTACGTACACAGCCTGAACAGAAGTAATGGAGCCTGTTTTGGTAGAGGTGATGCGCTCCTGCAAGCGGCCCATTTCACTCGCAAGGGTCGGCTGGTACCCCACTGCCGATGGCATGCGGCCGAGGAGTGCGGATACCTCTGAGCCTGCCTGGGTGAAGCGGAAGATATTGTCGATAAATAGAAGAAGGTCCTTACCTTGATCACGGAAGTACTCAGCAATTGCCAGGCCGGTAAGGGCAACACGGGCACGGGCACCAGGTGGTTCATTCATCTGGCCGAATACGAGTGAAGTTTTTTCTAGAACGCCCGACTCTTTCATTTCGTGGTAGAGATCGTTTCCTTCACGGGTGCGCTCTCCAACACCGGCAAATACCGAGTAGCCGCCGTGCTCTGCTGCAATATTGCGAATGAGCTCAGTAATCAGAACGGTTTTACCCACACCAGCACCACCAAACAGACCAACTTTTCCACCCTTTGGAATTGGGCAGATGAGGTCGATAACTTTAATACCAGTCTCAAAGATCTCAGTTCT
>CALBLZ010000091.1 GCA_937895715.1 uncultured Candidatus Berkelbacteria bacterium | reverse complement strand
AGTGATCAATCTGGGCCTAATCAACGATCCTGCAGCCTATGCGGGGGATGGTCAAATCATCCGGATTATCACCGATGATCACTTGCCTGACAAGACACCGTTCAAGCTTGAAGCCATGCCGAATGGCTTAACGGTTCGAGTCAATGGCGTGCAGCTTAGCAACCAGCGCGCCAGATCAATTGACGTAGTTCTTGCTGCGCAGGAACGAATCGCGCAGCAGATCGCCGCAATTGCCGTTGGCCGCGCAAAGTGGCCAAGCAAAACGCCAGCTGCGCCAACGCGCACAGACACCGTGCAGCGGCGACGTTCCAGAACCGCGCGTGAGCGCGGCTCCGGCTGCCTGGTTACCACCTAGCACCCGACTGAACACACATCTTGCAGCCGTCTCTCCACACCGGAGGGGCGGCTCAAGCTTTATCCCTGTATATACCATTGATCTCTTCTTGGGAGATCTTTTTTGATTCAATGATTACTATTTTGACTTGCAGCGCTTCCCACTCCTGAACAATACTTGAGTCACACCTGAAGTTTTGGTAGTATCCGAGCACGCGCATCTGCGCAGGCTGGTTACTATGAGATTCTCTACGTTCCTTTTCATCCTCGGCGGGTTCATGCTTGTGATCTCTCTGGTTCACCATTGGTACGCTGGCTATCTGCAAGCGAACGACCAGCCCGGTGCCGGGCAATCGGGGATTGCTTCGGCTAAATTCTGGCGAAACTTTTTGGCCGTACTCACCTCTCAGGCACTGCTTGGCGGAATGCTCCTACAGGTTAGAGGGCAGTGAACTTCGCTCAGCAAGTAGTTGCACTTACCGCGTTCACCATCGTGCTGTTCTTGCCCTTTGCCGGGCTTGCTTACATTGCGCACTTGAGGTTCCTCGAGACCGGTAAGGAGAGGTTTGCCGAAAAGCGCAACTTCGTTATCATCGTGGGAGGATTTACTACCTTTCACCCGTACAGCACAGCCTTACAGGCAATGCTTGGCCTTCCGACCCAGTGTGCCCTGTGGCTCAACATTGCACTCGCTGCCTGCGCCTACGCCGTCTACCTGCAGTGCAGAATGCGCAAGGCAAGTAAGAGCGACGAGTACAGTGCAATCTTCCTTAACGCACCCCTCAGAAAACAGCAGCAGTTTGCCCTGCTACTCGCCGGCTTTGCCGGCTGCACCTGGCTGCTACTACTCCCCTCATTCCAAAACGGCTGACCCTCACTGGGCCAGCCGTTCTGCTATATCCTAGGAATTCTATTCGCTCTTGAACGTGCGAGCGGCAAAGAAGTATGCAACAAGTGCCCAAGCTGCCATACCCGCTAGGTAGGGCAAGATATCGATAAAGCTAGCGCCGCGCACACTAATATCACGCATTGCCTGGTTAAGATACGCAAGCGGCAAGTTATTACCAATGTTCTGCAACCAACCTGGGAGTAACTCTGTACTAA
>CALBLZ010000090.1 GCA_937895715.1 uncultured Candidatus Berkelbacteria bacterium | reverse complement strand
CCGAGGTTAGAATCCAAATAAAACAAGGGTGGTATTTCACCGTTGGCTCCACCGAAGCTAGCGCCCCGGCTTCAAAGCCTCCCACCTATCCTACACATGCTTTACCCGAACCCAATGCTAGGGTGCAGTAAAGGTGCACGGGGTCTTTCCGTCCATATGCGGGTAACCGGCGTCTTCACCGGTACCACAATTTCACCGAGCCCGTGGTTGAGACAGTGCCCAAATCGTTACACCATTCGTGCAGGTCGGAACTTACCCGACAAGGAATTTCGCTACCTTAGGACCGTTATAGTTACGGCCGCCGTTTACTGGGGCTTCGATTCATAGCTTCGCTTGCGCTGACCACTCCTCTTAACCTTCCAGCACCGGGCAGGTGTCAGTCCCTATACATCGTCTTGATTGACTTCGCAGAGACATATGTTTTTGTTAAACAGTCGCTTGGGCCATTTCACTGCGGCCCCTTTCAGCTAAATTAGAATTAATTTCACTTACTTGGGGCACCCCTTTTCCCGAAGTTACGGGGTTAATTTGCCGAGTTCCTTAACCACGGCTCACTCGAGCACCTTAGAATACTCATCCCATCTACCTGTGTCGGTTTGCGGTACGATCTGATAAAACTCTTCTGTACGAAGATTTTCTCGGCAGTATGATTACGGTCAGTTTATGTCCAAAGGACTCCCGTTCGCATCTCGGCCTTAAGAAAGTGCGGATTTGCCTACACTTTCAGCCTACTTGCTTAGACCACCTAATCCAACAGGTGGCTGACCTTCACTCCTGCGTCCCTCCTTACAGTCAAACGATTTTTACCAGGTACAGGAATATTAACCTGTTTTCCATCACCTACGCCTTTCAGCCTCGGCTTAGGGATCGACTAACCCTGAGATGACTAACATTGCTCAGGAAACCTTAGATTTTCGGTGGATCGATTTTTCATCGATCTTATCGTTACTTATGCCTACATTTGCTTTTCTATGCGCTCCAGCATGGTTCACACCACACCTTCAGTGCCCATAGAATGTTCCCCTACCACTGCTGATAAATCAGCAATCCATAACTTCGGCAGATAGTTTAAGTCCCGAGTATTGTCGACGCCGAGTCGCTTGACTAGTGAGCTATTACGCACTCTTTAAATGAATGGCTGCTTCTAAGCCAACATCCTAGTTGTCTAAGCAACTCAACATCCTTTCTCTGTTAACTATCATTTGGGGGCCTTAGTTGATGGT
>CALBLZ010000089.1 GCA_937895715.1 uncultured Candidatus Berkelbacteria bacterium | reverse complement strand
ACTGGGGCTAAGTCGTAACAAGGTAGCCGTACCGGAAGGTGTGGCTGGAATACCTCCTTTCTAGAGAGGTTTACACTATAAAAGCTCATTTAATGAACAGAACGATGAAAGATCATTACAGGTCTTTTTCTTGGCTTTATTTAGGAGAAACACATAACCCAAACAGAGGCGCTGACAGAGAGATCAGGCCTGGGCAAAGTGATTTGAGCCGTGAGGTTTGAATCAGAACAAGATAATGCAGTCCCGTAGCTCAGTTGGTTAGAGCACTACACTGATAATGTAGGGGTCGGCAGTTCGAGTCTGCCCGGGACTACATCACAGCCCCTGGGAAACGCGAAGCATTGTGGACAAATACTTGCCAGAGGCGATGGACAAGGAGGGTTCTTGACGAAAGGGCCATCATGGTTCTGATAGCAAAATTGAGTATATGTTTGCAATAAAATTACCAGGGGGTTGTACAGTGTTGTAAAAAAGTTTGGGGAATTAGCTCAGTTGGCTAGAGCGCTAGATTTGCATTCTAGAGGTCAAGGGTTCGACTCCCTTATTCTCCACGAGCGCTACAAAACGAGTAGCGAAAGTTCTTTGACATCATGATAAGGAGACACAAACGAGTTTAGCAAGTGTAGTCGGGAGATAACACTTGTCGAGCATCAAGATAGACGTTATTTATGGAAGAAAGTAAATAAGGGCGTATGGGGGATGCCTAGGCTCTCAGAGGCGAAGAAGGACGTGATAAGCTGCGAAAAGCTTCGGGTAGCTGCAAATAAGCGATAATCCGGAGATATCCGAATGGGGCAACCCGCCCGGTTGAAGGCCGGGAATCCCGATTAATCGGGAGGCGAACCCGCTGAACTGAAACATCTAAGTAAGCGGAGGAAGAGAAAACAAAAGTGATTTCCCAAGTAGTGGCGAGCGAACGGGAAACAGCCCAAACCCAACATGTTACGGCATTTTGGGGGTTGTAGGACTGCGACATTGCACATAATTACTATAACAGAGCACAGCTGGAAAGCTGGACCATAGAAGGTGATAGTCCTGTAGGTAAAATATTAGTTATAGCATAGCAGTATCCTGAGTAAGGCGGGACCGGAGGAATCCTGTCTGAATCTGGCGGCACCATCCGCTAAGGCTAAATACTACTGAGAGACCGATAGTGAACCAGTACCGTGAGGGAAAGGTGAAAAGAACCGCGAACAGCGGAGTGAAATAGACCCTGAAACCATACGCTTACAAGCGGTCGGAGCGGAATTTATTCCGTGACGGCGTGCCTTTTGCATAATGAGCCTACGAGTTACTCCTCACTGGCGAGGTTAATCCTGTGGACAGGAGCAGCCGAAGCGAAAGCGAGTCTGAATAGGGCGCTATAGTCAGTGGGGGTAGACGCGAAACTTTGTGATCTACCCATGGCCAGGTTGAAGTGTGGGTAACACCACATGGAGGACCGAACCGGTTGTCGTTGAAAAGACTTCGGATGAGCTGTGGGTAGGGGTGAAAGGCTAATCAAACTGAGAGATAGCTCGTACTCCCCGAA
>CALBLZ010000088.1 GCA_937895715.1 uncultured Candidatus Berkelbacteria bacterium | reverse complement strand
CGGTAGTGGCAGTTCTGAGCGACATGATGGATGCCACTGGCGACTATGTTGTATTTGCTGATATGGCTAGTACGGTGGATTCTCCTGTTGTAAACGGTGTTCCTTCAATCACTAATCAGCCGACAGTGCTGCTTTCAGGAACCGTTGCCACTGCTCCCGAAGCGGTGACAAGTGTTGATATTATGCGAAACGGTAAATTCCTGCAGAGCGTGCCAGTTGCTGCAGGAGTATTTAGTGCTGACGTTTTCCTTGTTCCAAATATGGTAAACAGCTTCTCACTAGTAGCTGTTACTCCATCTGCAACGGTAAGCCTCCCAGCAATGATTGCGGTGAGCCACGATAATGTAGCTCCGCTTGCTGTAGATGGTACCAAGGTTCAGGTGCTGGCCTCTAAGCCTGGTACTCAGGATTCAATTAAGGGTTTGGCAGGTGCGGCAGAGGCAAATAGCATGCTGTTCGTATACAGTGATGCTGCGTTAACAAAGCTGATCACAACTACTGCAGTTACTGTGTCTGCAGACGGTTCCTTCCCAGCGATTATGATTGGTGACAACCTCTACGCTCGAGTGTGGCTACGTCTTAGCGATGCTGCTGGAAATCTAAGTCCTGCTCTTGCCATTGTAAACCCAATTGCTTTTGGAGGATCTGTCTCGGGTATTCAGGCAGCCGGTGTTGGCGAGGCTCAGCTTACCCTAAGCTGGCAGCCAGTAGTGGGTGCTCACAACTACCTCGTAAAGTACCGAACTGAAGCAGGTGAGTTTGGGGCTACAATTTCGATTTGTAATGGGCTGCCTTGTGATCCAAAAGTTACCCTAATTAACCTTGCTGCAGGTACTAACTACGTTGTAGCGATTGCGCCAGTAGACGGGTACGGTAACGTGGGTGTGTACACCGAGTACACCACCGCCACTGCTGCTCCAGCTCCGGTTGTAGCACCCGTGGTTGCTCAGACAGTCCGAAGTTTGCCAGCACCAACTCCAAGCGCTGTTCCAACGGTGGAGCCAACTGCAACTCCGACACCAGAGGTTGGTGAGGTTAAAAGTACAAGTGACGAGGCACGTAACTGGACGCCATGGATCGTGCTTGCCGTTCTTGTGGTGGTAGCACTACTCGCTGCACTTGGTTACTTCTACTGGTTTGGAGGTGAAGCCGGTGCCGCCGCCTTGGCGAGTGCCAACGCAACCAAAGAAAAAATGAAGGATTCGAATTCGAGTTCAGTGGAAACCTCGGAAGGAGGTGGCACCACTGAGGTGCGAAAGAAGAATGATAAACGCTGGTAATTAGTTTCTCCCGACCATACGAAAGCAACCAGACCAAGCCCGCCGCAAGGCGGGTTTTTAGTATACAAAAAAGACGCTCGTCAGCGTCTATTTTGTTTGGAGCCACTAGGCGGAGTCGGACCGCCGACCTCTACTTTACGAAAGTATTGCTCTACCAACTGAGCTATAGTGGCGAGTGAGCGAACGCGACGGAAAGCTTGCTTTCCGGCATGTGAGCGAGCGAGTCACTAATGTCACGCAGTGACATTGTGGCGCATGCCGTGTCACGCAGTGACATTGTGGCGCATGCCGCGTCACGAAGTGATCTGAAGACCAGTCCTGATACTACCAAAAGCTCACAGGAGCGGCAACGTGTACTGCTCTACAGGCGCATGATCATCAGTCAGAATTGGCATCTCAGAAATCTCGTCAGTGTACCGGTGATCAAGTAGTAGCTGCTCAGCTGGTGTTGGTTCTCGGTGGGGTGTGAAGGCCTGCTTTTTGGCTACGATCATAATATTCTGAAGTTCGCCTGGGCTTTTTGGACTCTGTACCGGGTATACTTCTACAAATGGGAAAACGCTGCGGTACGTGGAAAGTAACGCTCTAACGAACTGCCCCTTTTCACCTGTAATGGTACCGATTGCATTAGTGATGTACGTGCCATCATCACTCAGGCCTGCTGAAATCTTTTCAACAAACTCTTTTGTGGTGAGCTGGAATGGCACAGAGTACATAGTTGAAAAAGCGTCCATGTAGATTGCATCATACTTGGCCTCATTTCGGTTAAAGAATGTCCTCGCATCTTCAGTAACCAAGCGCAGCCGCGGGTCGTCTTTAAGCCGAAAGAATTCACGCGCGATTTCTTCGAGCTTCGGGTCGATTTCCACAACGGTAATTGTGCCGGTTGGATTGCGGGCTAAGAAATCGGTGTTAACAGTGAATCCGGCACCACCCAATAGTACGGCAGTATCTACTTTCTTTGTGAAGTAGCTGTCGAGCTGATAGTAGTAGGCATAGGGGAAGACGAGCTCATCACTGTCTGTATACTGTCCCGAGCTGAACTGTTTATCAATACGCATAAGCGTAGCAAGGCGGCCGTCACCCCAGGGTCGGCGCTCGATTATTACCCGGCTGTACTCTGTGTCTAAGTCATGGACCCCTGCGGCGGCTAGAGATGTGTCTACGCGAGCAAGGATTGGTACGGATGTTACAAGCAGCAAGCAAGCTACAGCCTTAAGGGAGAGATAACGAGCTCCTCCAACCAGCAGTGAGAGGAGGAACAAGAATGCGGCAATGATGATTAGCACTCTATTAGTGCCGAAGGTTGGCAGTAGCCAAAATCCTGCAGCAAAGGTTCCAAAGATACTGCCGATGCTTCCGATCGCGCTAAATAGGCCAACTATCCGACCGCTTGTCGAAATGTCTACTAGGTTGAGGCGCGTTGCGTATGGGCCGGCCAGACCGAGTACTGTGCTAATTGGTGCGAATAGAATTAGTGCTGCAATCACTGTTTGCGTACGGACGTCGTCAGAGTCTTGAGTAATCAGGGTGAGAATTGGATCCTTACTAAGTACTAGGAGCACGATGAGGAGCGCAGAAACAGCGAGGATCCCTGACAAGAAGGCTACATCTTGTCGCTTATCCGCAAGGCGGCCACCGAGCCAGTTGCCAAGACTAAGGCTAGCAAGTACGACCCCAATAATACTCGTCCAAATAATGCTTGATGTGCCGACGAAAGGGGCTAGCATTCGCGCGCCCGCAATCTCGAATGCCATCACCGCTGCTCCAGTGCTAAAAATAACAAGAGGAATCAAATACTTGAAGTGAGAGTTTTTTGTCATGCTCTTATCTTACATGAAAATATGCCGGGGCTGTTTACGAATAAAAGACGTGAAATTTTCGTCTCCGCAGACCGAAGGTCGAGGACTGAAAATAGAAGTGCTTAATACTAATAGCCCATGTATTTTGATCTCCGCAGGATACGAAGTATCCGAGGACTGAAAAATACAAAATGGTAAAACTAAAGACCAATGGTTTTTGTCTCCGCAGGAGCCTTGCTCCGAGGACTAGAAAACCATTGGTCTTTAGTTTTGGTACGGGTAGCGGGAATCGAACCCGCATCTCATCCTTGGGAAGGACGCATTCTACCACTGAACTATACCCGCCGACGTGGCCTATTCTAGCAGCTCGGATTACGTTTGGGGAGGAGTGTGGTCTGACACAAACCAATGCGGTGCTACTAGAAGAAACCCCTGCTCATCCACAGCCAGAGTGTTCCCATCGGCCTTTAGTAATTCAGCCTGCTCGCTCGGCTGCACTTTAGGGTTCTTTATCGAAATGCGGCCAGCCTTGTTTACAATGCGTTGCCATGGGATGTTTGTCTGCTGCCTGGCGATAGAATCACCCAGGGCTTTTAGCGCCCACCCAACTACCTGCGCTCCACGCGGCATGCCTACCATTCGTGCAATTTGTCCGTAGCTTGCTACCTGCCCGGAGGGAACCTTTCGTACTTCATCGTATATTCGTTGGTACAGGTTTTCCATTACAGACGGTAGAAATAGGCAATGTTTGGAATGATCCGGGTTGGGGTAAGTCCGCGTAGTGGCTCATAGGTTGGATCTTGCTTTGCTTCAGCTAACCCTCGTTGGGTTGCCATGACTACAACGAGTCCTTTATCAGGAAGTTTGGTAAAGGATACGGGCGTGGGGGGTATTCTATTGAAGAATCGTTCCTGCTTGTCCAAGAAATACTGGATATGGGCAATTTCGTTACAGTTAATGTATACCACGGTATCTCCGTAGCTACGGGCCTCTTCGTATATCGCATCCGCAATATCCTTCATGCCACCGTTCCAGTCTAGGTTGCTGTCATTAAAGTAGCGGTATCCATTTGAGGCTGGAGTAATCAGCTCATTACTAAAGCCGATTAAATTGGCCCGCTGAGCTAGCACAGGGTAGGCGTAGGCAACAACCAGCAGCACGGGAATGGTTACACGCAGGAATCCGAATGGCTGCAGGCCACGGCAGATTCGCGCCATAGTTAGACCGAGCACGATGCTAAAGATCCATAAGAGCGGTGTAATGTGGCGAATACCAAGATTAAGATTACTTGTGATCGAGCTGTAGCCAAGAACAGCAGTGATGAGCAAGAAGAGGATTGTAACTGGCTGCAGTGGAGGGCGCTTGATGATTTTTGGTATAGCGCGAAGTAATGCAAAGAGTCCGAGGATAATTGCGATTAACTGAGTTTTAAGAAGGAATGACACAGGGAAGAAGTACCATACTCCACTAGGTAGTTCTTGGCCAAGTAAGAAAGTTGGTCGGCCAATAACCGAGCCTCCAATAGCAAGGATAAGACCTTTTACATAGTCGATTGGGAGAATCCAGCGGACGATGTTGAGAAATGAATCAGGTTCGAGACCACGTTCTGCAAGCCATTTATAAACCATCTGGCTTTGATCGGATAACTCAGAGGGATTGGGGCGAATCGGCGAGTTAAAGCCATAGACTACCCAAATAATTACCCAAGTAACCACAGCTGAAGCGCCGAGGTGAGCTAGCACTGTCTTCCAGCTGAGCTTATTGATGTAGGCGACATAGAACAGCCAGGTGAGCGCGATGGGCACTAGGGCGACGGCGCTATGTTTGACTGTGAGAGCAATGCCAATGCTAATCCCAACGATACTTGCATTAATGAGTGATGGCTTGTGGTAGTAGCGGAGTAGTGTATAGGTTGCGAGAACGTAGCAGAGCGCCAGTGGGACGTCAGTGTTGGTAAGTACTCCGTGTCCTAAAAAGGTAGGAGAAAACGATATAAAGAAAGCGCTCCACAGCGCAGGACCGTCTCCCCAGAGCTTCCGAACAAGTAGGTAGGTAAAGAATACCAGCGCAAGGAGTACTGCAACTGCTGGCAAGCGAGCGAGGAACATCATGAGCTGAGCGTCGTTGCCCGATTCATACACCCACTGATCAGCCCAACGTCGTGCTTCTACCCATGAGTCGTACATGGTTGGTGCCGACGCGTCCCACAGCTTTTGGTCATCGTTTGGTAGGTTGAGGTCGAGTGAGAAGAGGGGGAGTGCGGTGAGGTACCGGAAGAGTGGTGGGTGCTCAGGGTCGAAGCGGAAGTCGTTCCGCTGTAGCGCTAGGTACGCTGATGCAGTGTGGATACCTTCATCCATGGTCATGCTGGTGCGCCAAGCACTCCAGAGCCCGAAGCCAAGCGTCCAGCCAAGGATGATGGTGAGAATCAGGACGCTCTTGCGGTGCAGCTTCGTCATGTTAGTCCTTGGTTGCCACCTTCTCGGTTACACGGAAGCCCATGTACTTTCCAAACATGAGGCGTGTCTGTGCGTCAATTCCTGGAATAGCGCCGAAAAATACAGTGGCAAAGGGTACAAGGAGCCACTGCCCCATCATTGAAACAAAGTGGATAGGCTTCTTGCCATGCGAAACGGTGTTGAGGAGCATGAGTGTGATGCCGGCTGATACCAGCAAGCCTACCCAGGTAATACTCAAGAGAATTTGGGTAACTATGGGGAAATTTGAAGCTGCGACGTGGGCGTGGAAGCTTTTGTTCAGAATAAGTGGGAGCCACCCAACAACGGTGAGGAAAAACGCCGAGGTGCCCCAAGAGAACGTTCCGGCAAAGGCGCGGAATACCAGTCCTACTCGAAGTCGGAGCGGAATCATTTTGTGGCGGAACGATTCAAGAACAATGTACGGGAAATGTTCTACACCGTACGCCCAGCGCTGCTGCTGAAAGTAAAGATTCTTAAGAGTTCCCCAACGAGTGCCGACGTGCACAGCGTCCATGTAAATTGGAATGAATAGGGGGACTACTCGGAAGTTACCATCGTAATGAAAGAATGCCCGGAAATACTGGCGAGAATCTTCGTTAACAATACTCGTGCTCCAGTAGTTTATTTCCTTCAGTGTGTGCAGGCTCGTTGCATGTGTCGCGAACGTAACTAGACGGTAGTCACGAACAGACTCCACTAGCTGCCAAAACGTGGTTCCAAAGGCGAGGAGGCGGGAAAACCACCCAGCTTCCCAGATGTTGTTGAAGTACATCGCAATAGGGTGAAAACTTACCCGTAAGCGATCGGGAGTAACGACGTACTTATATGTAAGTACGGAGAAGTAGTGCTCGTGGAAGCGAGAGTCTGCGTCGGCAGTTGTGACAACAACGTTTTCTAGGGAGATCCCTTCGGCGTCCATTTCCTTTACGAGCTGCTTAGCTGCCCAAGTGGCATTTGCACCCTTAGCTTTTACTTCACCTACAATGCCATCGGGGTGCTCGGTCACGTAGAACTTAAAGAAGCTATTGCCGTACTTGGCTTGTAGTGTCGCAGCAATCTGGGTTGCATGGTCGTGCACTCGACCCTCAGTAGCGAGTACAACAATAATTTTATCCTTTGGGTACTGAGCAGCTAGTGCCGAGTCGAGTGACGCCTCCAGAATACTTGCCTCCTCGCGGTAGGTGGTAAGGATAATTGCGTGGTAAATATCTTTCCAGTCTGGAATGCCAATTGAAACACGCTCTTCCTCGGGTAGTTCTTCAAGTTCATGAAGCTTGCTCAGCCAGTTTGTGGCAAGGCTTTTTTTAAATCGCAAATAGCCCCTCAGTAGGATGTCCCCG
>CALBLZ010000087.1 GCA_937895715.1 uncultured Candidatus Berkelbacteria bacterium | reverse complement strand
GGCTCTGGTAAAGTGCCTCGTTGATGTCATTCAGATGAATCAAATTCGAGTCGGGTTGTTTTTGGTTCCTCGAAACGAGGAAACAAAAAAACACCGGGGCCTCTTGACTGGGGGCTGAGACTCGCTAAGATAGTCGTCCCGCTTCTGGCTGATGTCGAAGCGAAATGATCTTTGAAAATTTAGTGTTAGACTTCCCGGAAATGGAACTGCGGGGTAGCAAGGTATTAAATTTGGTGCCTTGTGAATCGCAGGAAAGTTTTCCAGGATGCGTAACTATACTCAAATTTTGAATAGTAAGATTGGGATTATTCCACCCATCTTATTTTGTTAGAGCTGACAAGCTCTTTCATTTGTTAGTCGTCTGCGGCTCTTTCCGCTGGTGAGTTTTGGCCCTTGAGGTCATGGCTGGTCAGCGAACGAAAGAAGTTGCAGCAAGCATACCAATTGAAGGGTTTGATCCTGGCTCAGAATGAACGTTGGCGGCATGGATTAGGCATGCAAGTCGAGCGAGAAGTTTCCTTCGGGAAGCGGAAAGCGGCGAAAGGGAGAGTAACGCGTAGATATCTGCCCTCAGGTCTGGGATACCCACCGGAAACGGTGATTAATACCGGATAATGTCTCAGGACCAAAGATTTATTGCCTGAGGAGGAGTCTGCGTCCTACTAGCTAGTTGGTGTGGTAATGGCGCACCAAGGCTAAGATGGGTAGCGGGCGTGAGAGCGTGGCCCGTCTCACTGGGACTGAGATACTGCCCAGACATCTACGGATGGCTGCAGTCGAGAATTTTCGGCAATGGACGAAAGTCTGACCGAGCAATGCCGCGTGCGGGACGAAGGCCTTCGGGTCGTAAACCGCTGTCAGAGGGAAGGAAATTTTGACCAAACCTCAAAGGAAGCACAGGCTAAATTCGTGCCAGCAGCCGCGGTAATACGAATTGTGCAAACGTTATTCGGAATCACTGGGCTTAAAGGGTGCGTAGGCGGCCATGAAGGTCTGATGTGAAATCCCACGGCTCAACCGTGGAATTGCGTTGGAAACCACATGGCTTGAGGAAGACAGAGGTGAGCGGAACTAATGGTGGAGCGGTGAAATGTGTTGATATCATTAGGAACACCGGTGGCGAAAGCGGCTCGCTGGGTCTTTTCTGACGCTGAGGCACGAAAGCTAGGGTAGCAAACGGGATTAGATACCCCGGTAGTCCTAGCCGTAAACGATGAGCACTAGACTGAGGAGACCCCCACATCTTCTCGGTCGTAGCGAAAGTGTTAAGTGCTCCGCCTGGGGAGTACGGCCGCAAGGCTGAAACTCAAAGGAATTGACGGGGGCTCACACAAGCGGTGGAGCATGTGGCTTAATTCGAGGCTACGCGAAGAACCTTACCTGGGCTTGAACTGCTTAAGAACACTTTGGAAACAGAGTGGTGCCCTTCGGGGAGCTTTTGCAGAGGTGCTGCATGGCTGTCGTCAGCTCGTGTCGTGAGATGTCGGGTTAAGTCCCTTAACGAGCGAAACCCTTGTCCCTAGTTGCCAGCGGGTCATGCCGGGGACTCTAGGGAGACCGCCGGTGTTAAACCGGAGGAAGGCGGGGATGACGTCAAGTCCTCATGGCCTTTATGATCAGGGCTGCACACGTCCTACAATGGACCGCATAAAGGGAAGCGAACTCGCGAGAGCAAAAAAAAAAAAAAAAACGGTCCTCAGTTCGGAT